>JAGWBT010000136.1:0-1126 GCA_021295755.1 Candidatus Poribacteria bacterium | reverse complement strand
TCAACAGAAAAACTGCTAAAGCAATCTGTATCCCAAACATAACTGTTTGGGGCTTAGACCTAAAGGATTTTTTGATAAATGGTTTCCACCTTTCACGTCCCGGTATCGTTGACTCCGATTCATCGGAGGCTTACGATACCGTGGATCCCGATCCTATCAGGGTATCACGTTTCACACTTTTTACGGTTTGCACCTTCTTTTTACATGAGCAATTCTTTTTTAGGAGACTAGCCATGTGCGGACGATTCACATTGAGAACAGACCCTGAGACTTTGACAGAAACTTTTCCCGGCTTCACAATGCCCGATGAAGTGGTTCCCCGTTACAACATCGCTCCCTCTCAGACAATTGCTGTTGTACCGAATAACGGTGAGAACAGCGTAGAATTTTTCCAATGGGGACTGATTCCGTCCTGGGCGAAGGATCCCAAAATCGGTAATCGCATGATTAATGCGCGTGCAGAAACCTTAGCGGACAAACCCTCCTTTCGGACGCCCTATAAGCGACGACGGTGTCTCATCCTTACCGACGGGTTTTATGAGTGGAAGGCTGAACCCGGGAGTAAGACCAAAACCCCTTTCTATATTCGCCTCAAATCGGAAAAGCCCTTTGCGTTCGCGGGACTATGGGAGACGTGGTCCCCAAATATAGATGATGATCCGCTTCTCTCCTGCACAATCATCACAACCTCCCCGAACTCTCTCATGCAGACTATCCACCGGCGGATGCCGGTTATCCTTGAACCTGACGCCTATGATCTATGGCTAGATCCGAGCGATCAATCCCCCAAACAGTTGGATGGACTCCTCACGGCGTATCCCACTGAAGAAATGGAGGCTTACCCAGTTTCACGCCTCGTCAATCGACCCAGTAACGACTCCGCCGACTGCATCGCACCCACGGATGGGTAAAGATGGGAAAACGAGAAGACGGAAGATTGAATCCGTAGGGGCTAGGTCCCCCAACCCGTTGGGCAGGAGACCTGATTTTTGCAAAAAGTGTTAGATTCTGTTAGATTTTGCCAGGGCATTATGGATAATTGCCCAATTGAACTATCCCTTTTGATAGAATCAAAGCCTCGTGAGGGGCGACATGTATATAGCAACGCCGAATCGTCCTCCTCCAA
>JAGWBT010000135.1:27983-29165 GCA_021295755.1 Candidatus Poribacteria bacterium | reverse complement strand
TGATGATAATTCGGATAACGATTTCGGGAAGAACAGTTCCCTCTTTGCTGCGAAGATCCCCACGGCTTATGGTAGTAACGAGGGAGGCGGAGCAGATTCGCAGACGCTTTTTGTTCGCGGCAAAGAGACAGTTTCGTTGAAATATATCGATCCGTACTATAGCAGCACTCAACAAGATCAAACGGTGAATACCACTGTAACAACGAACACTGGATCGACCGGAACAATCGCAATCACAACGAAATCTGGCCAACCAATCGAGGCATTTGAGCTTGGTGAGACTCTCTATATACAGGTTGAGGATCCTGATCTACTCAAAGCAGTCGCAGATCAAGGGGTTAATGCGTCAAAATTACCTCATACGGAAATAACCGTCAGGTGTATCGTACCAGAGATGCAAGAGGTTGAACCTGTGAAACTGACCTATCAGCCGGAGCAAGGACGCTATGTTGGATCAGTTGTTACAGGGTACAACAAAGCGCCAGCGTCGAATAATGGTCGCTTGGAAGCGTTGGGCGCACAAAGAGTGGTGGCAATTTATCTGGATGAGATTCAACTCACCGGCGAAACAGATGTCCCGGTCAGCGCACAGGTAGGCACTGCGATCGGCGACACAGGGCGACTTGAACTAGGTCAGATCGACCGCCTCCTGTTATTGGACAATCAGAAATTTTTCAAGGCAGGCAGTACGCTCAGTGTGCTGCTGCAAGACATAGATCTGAATCGTGATGAAGATCAGCAGGAAACCGTCCATGTTCTATTGAACGGAGATCGGCTCAAGGACCAATATCAACTCACCCTGAAAGAGGCACATGATGTTTCGGGTCAATTCACAGGAACATTTGCGACTCAGTATGCGACAAACGCAAATCCGTCTAACGATGTGCTTGAAGTCACAGGCAAAGAGGTTGTAACTGTCAGCTATGTTGATGCACTAGCTGGCTCGGGAAACACAAAAGTTACACTCATAGACACAGCGCAGGTCAGTGCTGGACAAGATGGGATTCTCGACATCCTTAAAGCGAATTACGTCACCAATTTGGAAAATTTTAATGCGGGCGATAGACTCTACTTTCGTCTGCATGACACAGACATCACCCACGAATTCGTTGAAATCACGCTCGTCGGGGAAACGTTGAAAGATCGAGAGACAGTGCAGTTGTTCCAATCCATGGAGGAAGG
>JAGWBT010000135.1:21972-27866 GCA_021295755.1 Candidatus Poribacteria bacterium | reverse complement strand
GAAACTAATGTGGAATTTCACGATACCTGTGAGGCGAATGTTGGCATCACTGGGAAACTTAAAGTCTATAACAAGAAAAATTTTGATTATGCTTTGGCTCAAAATCTTGAGGTATCAAGTTTCCGAGCCGGTGATACGTTGATTTTGGAAGTCCAAGACGCAGATCTGGATAGCACCGATGTGATTGCACAGTTGCTTGAAACCGATTTCACTGAAGGCGCGGTTCGAGATCGTACCAGCGTCACATTGGCTAAAACGGCAGATAGTGTGGACATTTTTCGCGGCGAAATTAGAACTGGCTACGGAAATAACCCCATTCCAGACGATAATGTCTTGCAGGTACAGGGTGAAGGTGTTGTGATATGCACTTATATTGACGCCTTACAGAACACAGGGGCAACACGGATGCCTATTCAACAGAAACTCTCTGTCGAAACGGGCAACACCGGCGAACTACAAATCTATAGCGCAGACAGTGGCGTAATTATCAGTGGTTCTGCTGTGGGCACCGGTAGCTTCAACGTAGGTGAAAGGCTGAGAATTCGTCTAACAGATGAGGATTTGAATCTATCCCCAGTGGTGTCCGACGGTGCGAAGGTGACAGTCTGGGGCAATGTTGTCGCGGATAATGTCCAAATAATTGTGCGTGAGACAGCTATCGACAGTGCTGTTTTTGAGGGCAACGTTGCGACCCAAAAAGGAGAATCTTCAATCATTGAGGGGAACCCACCAATCACCACAGATGAAATTCTACGGATCACGGATAAAGAGGTTATCACGTCCGTATATATCGATGAAATTACTGCAACCGGTGAAACGGAAGTTCAAACCCAAACTCAAGCCGTCGTGTTGGGCAGCAGCGCAGGCATGCTACGCATCGTTGATGCACATATCAGTGACTCGTTGTTTAATCCCGAAGCAGCAGTTCCTATCTTCACAGCAGCCCCGAAAGATTTTGCATCAACCCATGAATTAGGTAGCTTTAATGCTGGTCGAACGATCTACTTCTGGCTGGAAGATCTGCTTCTTAGCACGGTTGTCGAAGCTAATGAAGTCAAGATTTCGGTCGCCGGTGACAGAACAAGAGATGAGGTTGAAGTTATACTCCGTAAAAAATCGGGAGTTGAAGGCATTTTTACCGGCTCCGTTCCGACCCGATACGGCACAACGGCGGTTGCGGATGAAACTCTGGACGTACAGGGTGACGAAGAGATACGGGCAACCTATACACCGACTTTCCTAGGGGTGAACTACCCTGTTGTCGAGGATTTCGCTTATGTTAGCAAAGGAGTTGGGGGGTATCTATCAATCACTCGGGGAGATGGGACCCCCATTAGGCACTTTAATGTTGGGATTCCTCTCCATTTTCGACTGACGGATGCAGACCTGAATCTCGATTCCTTCAAGGTCGAATCGACAACGCTAAAGGTTGTGACAGAGGCACAGGAAACATCAATAATGCTCCATGAGGAGAATGCGAATTCCGACATCTTCCGGGGGCAGATTTCCACACAGTATGGGCGAGCGATAATTGGTGCATTAGCGTCTTCTTCGGAGAGGGTTGATGCAATACCGGTCCTTGGACTAGTTGGTGGGGATACTGTCAGGGCGACCTATGAAGATGGGCTTACGGATACGGGCGAAACCAACGTTGAAGTCAGCATCAGTTGTCGCGCAAATTCCATCGCTTGGGCACCGTATACAAATCGACCGGTGTTGATTGATGGACATGAGGACGGTTGGCCCCTTGAGCAAGTCATTAGAACCTCCCAAGATGCAGGACTCCTCTGGTTGCAGTGGGACCGAGATAACCTTTATCTTCTCGCACAGATCTATGATAAAAATATCTCTGTGCCAGATGTTATTGAATATTACCGCGACGCCGATGCTCTAGAACTGCACATAGATCTGCATCCAGACGGAGCCAAGAAGCCGAATTACCTGCAGATGGAGAACGATCCGAACCGGTATGTCATTTGGATATGCCCCAAAGGAGGCGGTTTCCATGGAGATCGTCCCTATATTGGTCAGGGCGCGCCTGAATTTATCCCAAATTATCAAGCAGCGAATCTTGATGTTGCAGTGAGGCAGCAAGCAGATTATTATGTTATTGAGGCACGTATCCCGTTTTTCCCTGTGCTTCGCGGATATCATCCCTTGAAAACGAGACAGCATAATCGTATCGGTTTTAACTTTGTAATCCACCGATCCAACAACCAAGCGATTTATTGGGCAGCGCAAATGCCAGAAGCGGGCCCGGTGTTTCCAAGCGATCTGGGACTGCTGATTCTGGAAGCGCCGGTGCCTTAGATTGGGAACGGGTGATCTTTGGAAGTCGTCAAAAAAGGCTGTAGAATAGAGACAAGATGTCCATCTGTTAGTCTGAATTTCCCCTGTTTTTGTATTGACGCCGCTGCCTTGAAGTGATATGATTGGAGGTATTATACGTAGTAGATTTTAGAATTACTGATACACTTTCAATGCACAACCAACCCCCTAAATCCCCCTTGTCAGGGGGACTTATGAACGCGCTGCGTAAGTCCTAATTAAGATGTTTTACAATGGGTTTGGGATGTGCATGTCCGTCTTGGTTGGAACACAGAATTTTTAGAGTCGCACGAATAATTATGGAAACCACTAACATCACGGCGGTTACAGGCGTTATACTTGCCGGTGGGCAGAGCCGGCGGATGGGACAGAACAAGGCGTTGATGCGTCTGGGAAATGAGCCGCTCATTGTACATGTTATCCGCCAAATGGAATCGGTCACGGATGAACTCTTACTGATTACAAACGAGCCAGGCCTATACACATCCCTGAAATTGCCGATCTACACAGATATACTACCGGACATGGGAGCATTGGGAGGACTCCACGCAGGGTTGAGTTACGCTGCAAACAGTACTGTAATCTGTGTGGGCTGCGATATGCCGTTGTTACAATCGAACCTCCTATCTCATTTGGTCGCCCTCCTCGGCCCTTATGATGCAGTGGTTCCCTGTGTTCAGGCGATAGACCGTCCTAGTCCCGTCTTTCAAACCTTGTCCGCTGTTTATTCAAAGCGGTGTTTACCCGTAGTTGATGAAATGTTGGCAGTTGGCGAATTGCGCGTTCATGCGCTGTACGATCGCATTGAGGCCCGTATTGTCCAACCACATGAATGGCGGGAGTTTGATCCGCGAGGGCTTTCGTTTTTCAACATTAATACACCTGAAGACTTTGAAAAAGCAGAAAAATATATTGGAGGAAATCATCATGCTAACTGTTGAAGAGGCGCGTCAGCGCATGTTGAATACTATCTGCGCTTTACCCACAGAGAAACGTGGCATTTTAGACAGTCTCGGCACCATTCTCGCTGAAGATGTGTACGCTAGCGAGAATATACCGCCGTTCCACAATTCGGCGATGGATGGTTTCGCTGTCGTTGCGGCGGATGTGTCCAATGCGTCCAAAGCTGAGCCCGTCCAGCTTTCAATCATTGATACGATTCAAGCAGGCTATGCCCCAACAGCCCACGTCCAACGTGGAAGTGCCGCGCGGATCATGACAGGCGCGATGATGCCTGAAGGTGCGGACGCCGTTGTTATGAAGGAAGTGACGGAATTGGAAGGGGAACAGGTCACAATCCTTGACGGTGTGGAAAAAGATGAGAACGTTCGGTTCATGGGTGAGAGTGTGGGCCAGGGCGATCTGGTCATGTCAAAGGGAAAACTCATCCGCCCGCAGGAAATTGCGATGCTTGCATCGCTAAACCGATCCGAAGTTGAGGTTCACAAACGTCCAAAAGTCGCGGTGGTTTCCACCGGCGATGAGCTTACGCCGCTTGGAGAACCACTTGCGGCGGGCAAGATTCGGGATAGTAACCGCTACGGCATCTGTGCCCAAGTTGAGGAGGCGGGCTGCTATCCCATCGATATGGGCATCGCCCGTGACGATGAAGCAGAGACGGAACGGAAGTTCCGTGAGGCGTTGGACGGAGCAGATGCTCTCATCACCAGCGGCGGGGTCTCTGTCGGAGAATTCGACGTTGTTAAGGCAGTGCTGTCTAAGCTGGGTGAGATCAATTTCTGGCGTGTAGCGATGAAGCCGGGAAAGCCACAGGCTTACGGTATCGCCGATGGCAAGCCGATTTTTGGCCTGCCGGGTAACCCAGTTTCGTCACTGGTTGTGTTTGAACTCTTTGTCCGGCCTGCTCTCCTCAAAATGGCGGGGCATTCGGAGCTACTTCGGCCAACCTTCGAGGCGTTTTTGGAGGAAGATGTCTTCAACAGAGATGGCCGTGTCAGTTTTATGCGCTCAATTATCACCTCACGTGACGGGAAGTATTACGCAAAGACAACAGGGCCACAAGGTTCTGGTATCCTTCATTCACTTGTCTTAGCCAACGGTTTTATCGTTATTCCAGCGGGTGTGACGATAAATGCGGGTGAAACGGTGGAAGCACAACTTATGGGATAAGTAGGGAACAACGATCGTTGTTCCCTACCGCGAGGGTCGCCGAGTATTACATTGGATTATGTTTATATCCGGTTTGCTTCAATATAATCCCAATCGTATTCTATACCTAGCCCGGGCTTCTGAGAAACGATGACATTGCCTTCAGAGTCGATTGGATCTTCAATTGCTTTCAGATACGGCGATGGCTCTTCATAATCTACACCGGGGCGTAGGAGTCCGCGCTCGTAATACCGGCAGGTGGCTTCCGGTGCAGCACATGCAAGATGGACGTGGGGTGCACCCGTGCCGTGCAGTTCACACTGTATGCCGTAAGCCTGACAGAGATTAATCATCTTCCAGCATCCCGTAATTCCACCGTAAAATATGTCGATGCGCATCATGTCGCAAGCGCCCTGCAGTATCCACTCTGCTCGGCTAAACACGCCGCCCGGCACGTGCTCCGGTGAGCAAATGGCGATATCCAACTCACGGCAGAGTCGGCGGTAGGCCTCAACACGCGTTTCGACCATGGGGTGTTCCAACCAGTAGTAATTGAGTTTCTCTAACTCTCTACCCACCCAGATAGATTCATCCAGGGTATAGACGCCGAATGGGTCGAGCATCAACACCATGTCATCCCCTACCGCTTCGCGTACCGCTTTGCACACCTCGACATCTTCCTTTGGGAAACCGGGCAGCTGAGGTGCAGGCTCTTCGGTGTGGGGGTTCCAGCAGATGTAGGCATGGACCTTGTAAGCCTTGTAGCCTTTCGCTTTACAAGCTCGTGCGTGTTCAGCGTAAACCTCGGGACCGCCTAGGTTAGGATAGGTACTCGCATAGGCTCTGACTTTCTCACGTGCTCCACCTAGGAGTTGGTAGACCGGGACACCAGCTTTGTTGCCCAACAGATCCCACAACGCGCAATCAACCAGTCCCATTTCACTCTCCGATGGCTTATGGGTGAAAGTGGACATCTGGTCCATCCAGTGCCAAATCTGCTCTCGGTGCAACGGATTTTCACCCAGAATGAGCGGCTTGATGACGCCCTCCATCGTGGCTTTGTCCCCTCCAAGCATATGCCCTTCGACGCCTTCGTCCGTGGATATTTTGGTGATTGTGCCCACACTGTCCACTTCGTCTCCCCAGACACCATACCCCCACTTGGTAGGATGGCCCCTGGTTGTTGTCCGGAACTGAATGACCTCTATGTCAGTTATTTTCATGGTTTTCCTCCTAACAGTAAATTGGTAATTAAGCGAAAGGTGTTCATAAATAACTTTCAATGCGTCTACGCATCAGGAGAAGGATCTCCGCAGCTCAAACCCACAGTGGGAGAGGCTTCCTAGCTTCGACGTATACGCCATCGGTCTAATTAGCGATTCAGACCAATGGCACATGTCGCCCCGCTGGGGCTTAGAAGAAAGGTCCTATCGCCCGGCTATAAACATGTCGCCCCG
>JAGWBT010000135.1:13487-21884 GCA_021295755.1 Candidatus Poribacteria bacterium | reverse complement strand
CCCCGCTGGGGCTTAGAAGAAAGGTCCTATCGCCCGGCTATAAACATGTCGCCCCGCTGGGGCTAAATGAACCAACGAACCTTTTCCCATTTTCACCCATCACGGCTTCAATCCTGCAAATTCTTAAATCCAGAGTATCCTGATTCAGACAATAAATAATTGGCTCACGTAAAAAGAAAGTGCAAAGCACGGAGAGAAATCTTAACATGAGCGAAATAGTTATGAACACTCCTCAATTAAACATCACCAATGTTTCGTTCGCTGCATCCCAAAATCAGCACGCGCCAATCGTCTAGATGTGAATTGCGACCATTGATGTGAGCGGCGTGTCGGGATTTGGAAATCCCTCCTACAGGAAAATTAGATAGCCCTACAGATGAGATAAAAACGATGGATCGAATATGAGTTGTATGATATACTCAATACGCTCATTTGTCGACAAGAAACTTACCTCAATAGAACCGATATGTGCGGAATCGACAGTAGAGAAGGAGATTCAAATGGAAAAGACAATCCCCCGTTTTTTGACTGCGGAGCTTGGCGTAGAGCACCTGTTAAAGCAGATGCCACCTCTGCATTTCACCGGAACATCAAAGGCAGAGTGGCGGGAATGGCGTAAAGTCTTTCGACATAAGTTAGTCAAAGACTTGGGACCGAAACCGGAGGCCATCCGGCTAGAGGTCGAGGTGTTAGAACGGACAGAGATGGATGGATATACGCGTGAGAAGATAATTTTCAATCCTGATCCCTTCTCTTCTATTCCTGCCTATGTTCTAAGTCCTGAAGGGGCAGGTCCGAACAATCGTTGTCCGGCGGTGCTCTGTGCGCACGGGCACGGGATTGGGAAAGATCCGCTCGCCGGGATAGGTAAGGATTATCAGAAGCAGTTCGCTGTTGAGTTGACACGGCATGGATTCGTCACGATTTCACCGGACTGGCGCACCTTCGGTGAACGTAAAGATCGCGATGAATGGGTGCGCCGCCCAGGACGTGACGGCTGCAATGTCGCCTATATGGCTTACGGTTACTTTGGTTATCAACTGCTCCAGCTCCATATCTGTGACGCCCAGCGGTGCTTGGACTACTTACAATCTCGACCCGATGTAGATGGGAGGCGCCTGGGTTGTATGGGCTGTTCATTCGGTGGCACGATGACAACCTACGTTTCTGCCTTGGATCAACGGATTAAAGCGGCAGTTATCGTTTGCTACCTTAGCACGCTGACCGATGCGCTCAACGATCGAGGACGTGGAAATACTTGCGGTTCTCAGTTTATGTTTGGGCTGCGTGGGCATGGCGACATATCAGATGTAGCGGGATTAATTGCACCGCGTCCCTGCATGGCACAGATAGCATCGGACGATAGTTGTTTCATCGCGGCAGATGCCAAAAACGCGTTCGATCACATTGAGCAGATTTATACCGCAGCCGGTCGTCCGGATAATCTTGAGCTAGACTACTTTGAAGGGGAACATGAGGTTGACGTTGAGCCGGGGCTCGCATTTCTCAAGAAGCATTTGATGTAACGTCTTGAAACAAATCCTGTCGCTGACAAAAATAGCTAACAAGAGCCCTCAATCTGTTCCAATATAACGCACGTTACTAGGTTCCTTTAAATTTTCAATGTCGAGATATGAATCTCGACCTACAGGCTGATAGCGCAAAAATTAAAATCCTTTGGAAGGTTAATGTGACGAAGCTGCAAATTCGCCCGATGGTAATTATCATTCGGGATGGTTGGGGGTACAACCCGTATCCGAAGTGGAACAGTGCCAACGCGATTTATCTCGGCAAAACACCGGTGGATGATCGGCTCATGCGAGCATATCCGCATGTGCGCATTCATACGTCCGGCGAAGATGTCGGTTTACCGGCAGGCACGATGGGAAATAGCGAGGTTGGACACCAGAATATTGGTGCCGGTCGGATTGTAGATCAGGAGCTTTTGCGAATCAACAAAATGGTTCGATCTGGTGAGTTCTCAAGGAACAAGGCATTGATCGCTGCCATGGAGCATGCCAAAGCGCAGCGGAGCAACCTGCATCTCATAGGGGTGGCAAGCGATGTGGGTGTGCACAGCTCACTGAATCACCTTTATGCTCTGCTCGCATTGTCAAAAGAGACAGGCGTCTCGGCTGACCGCGTCTTGGTTCACAACTTTAGCGACGGGCGCGACTGCTCGCCCATGAGTGGCATCAACTTCTGTCGGCAAATAGAAGCCAAGATGAGGGAGATTGGTAGCGGACGGGTTGCTTCAGTAGTGGGTCGATACTATGCTATGGACCGTGACGATCGGTGGGATCGGGTGGAAAAGGCTTACCGGCTGTTGACCGCTGGGGTAGGACATCACGTCAGATCGGCGACCGAAGGATATCAACGCTACTATGATAGTCCAACCCAAGACAATCAAATCGGGGACGAATTCATCGAGCCGACGGTTGTTACAGATGATAAAGGGGATCCGTTGTCGAGAATCTCCGATGGCGATGTGGTAATTTTCTACAACTTTCGTGGAGACAGACCGCGCCAACTGTGTAAGGCTTTTTGCGCTATGGAGTTCCCATTTGAAGCGGCCGGCAAAGACGGAGTTATCAGGCAAATGGGTTTTGAACGTGGACAGAAGTTAGAAATTGAGTTTGTCACAATGACTGAATATGAACGGGGGCTTCCGGTAGAGGTTGCGATTCCGAAACCGCCCAAGATGCACAACGTTCTGGGGGCATATGCAAGCGAGATTGGGTTAACACAATTTCGTTGTGCGGAAACGGAGAAATTCCCGCACGTTACCTTTTTCTTCAACGATTATCACGATGAACCATTTAACAGGGAAGATCGGGAAATCGTCCCGTCGCCGCGTGATGTATCAACGTATGATCTGAAGCCAGAAATGTCCGCGCCAGAGGTTACCGAAGAGATGCTACGTCGGATCGCATCGGACAGATATGATATGTTCATCCTGAATTACGCAAACGGTGACATGGTCGGTCATACAGGATCGCTGCCTGCTGCGATTAAGGCGGTAGAAACTGTGGATGCCTGTGTAGGGCGGGTGGTTGATGCGGTGATGGCAAAAGGTGGAGGCTTAATTGTGACGGCCGATCACGGTAATTGCGAGCAGATGATTGATCCTGAGACAGGGGGACCGCACACCGCACATACAACATACCCCGTCAATCTCATCGTTGTCGATGACCGTTACAAGGGTTATCATTTGAAGACCGATGGCAGACTGGCAGATATTGCGCCGACTTCGCTGAAATTGCTCGGTTTAGATCAGCCATCTGAAATGACTGGCGAAGCGCTGATCTGAAAATTTCAGATAAAAACTCTTCTACATCTTTTCCCGTTTGACATTTCATAGCGATGACGCACATTCCGCTAATAACTACAACTGGACGCACAAACGACAATCCGGGCGATACCTTCATTGGGGTGGGGCTGCAACATCTGTTTGAACAGGTGTTGGGACCTCAGGTGTGGGTGCTCATTGATCGCTTTAGTCCACAGGGTTTCCGTGATTATGAAGATGTTGTTCGGAATACTCCGTTTCTGGTCTACGGCGGGATGCCGCAATATAATAATTACGACGACTGGAAGCACTGGTATGACGATGCGATGTGGCGTGATTTTATTATCCGTTGGAGATTGAAAATCTTTACGATGGCAGGTGGGGCGGGTTTTTCCCACCCGGATATTAGTGTTGAGGCATATGTCGCGTACTGCATGAAGAGTAAAAAAACAGAGCGTATTATTCGGCAACGGGTTGAGCCTAGCTTATGCGTCACCGTCCGCGATGCGTATGCGCATGCCCTCCTGAATGCACTCAAGATACCGAATAGCTACCTACCGTGCTCTGCGGCTTGGGCAAGTAGAATGTGGAGTATTGCGCCGGCGGAGCAGAGACCTTACCTGATTCTTGTTCCGCCCTCGCCACGCCACGCACCAAAGCGGATTGGGCGCAGACGTACTCCCCGCCATCGCAGGCTGAAACAGTTCGCGGATAGTTGGAAGAGCTTCTACACAACGCTCAAAGAAGATGGGCACAATGTTCGGGTGTTGTGCCATGCGCATAGGGAGTACACCGCCCTCCGCGAGACAATTCCCTCCGATGCACTTTGGTTTCACGGAGATCCCTACACGCTACTTCGACAGTACGCCTCCGCCCACACGGTAGTCTCCGCACGTCTGCACGGCAGCCTGCCGGCGTATGGAATCTGCGGGACACGGGTCTTAAACCTCTCCGTGGATGTTCGCGGTTCCGCTGTCGAGGTTTTTCCAAAGATATGCAATCTCCGGATCAGCGACGTAACCCCAGATATACTTCTATCAGCGATAGATCAACTTGAACCCTCGACAGCGGAAGATCTTTGTGCACCAGAGGCGGAATATCGGGAGCTAATCCAATCGTCGCTCCCTGGGGGACTCAAATAAAAAGAGGGGCAGGTTCAGAACCTGCCCCTCTCTCATCATGCGGTTGAATTTTCGTCTGTGTTTTCTAAGGATAGGAATTGGTTGACGCTTACCCAGTCAGCGAAGCATGCCAGTCAGTCCAATCCTCAAGATTATTCAGGTTTACGGCATCCAAGATCGAACCGTCATCGCCAACCCCAGCCGCACCTAAAATAGCTCCACGGGTATCGTCATCGTGATTGTAGCCTCCGATGGCCGCATTCAGTTCATCGACTGCCCCTTGATCTAGACTCCCGCCTTTTCTATCCAGAATCCATTGTTCAAACTCGGTGTAGCTTGGACGGTTCTCGCTGATATATGCCAAGGTTTCGTCCTTATCAAGACCAAGCCCATCAAGAACCATTTGATCGAAGCCAGCACCACATGCCGGATAGTCGGGATGTAGTTGTCCCACTGCGTCTAACGTAACCTTGCTCCAAAATCTTGGTAGATGGAGGACACCAAGGGGACCTGCAACACCTGAACTAATCGTCGGAATAACTCCTGCCATTTTATTTTCTCCTTGCCGTCTATAGTATTGATGAAACTACAAGTCCAGACCATCTAGATTTGTAGGTAACTTATTATAGCATACCTTCAAAAAACTGCAAAGCATAAAATTACGCCATTTTCCAGTCTTATCAGTTGTTTCCGTAAATTGCGCTAGTGTCAATCTTGGCGAGGCCATCGGCAGTGCCGATCCAAGCAGCACCTACCCCGAGTGCGATGCAGCTTACGATAGGGGTACTGATTCGACTAGAGGGAAAGTCAATGGGATCTCGCCATCCGCCTGCGGTCTTAATCCACACACCACCATTGGTCGCAATCCAGACGGTAGCCGGTATAACTGCGCTGACCGGACCTTTGGTAGCAGCAACGTAGATACTTTGATATGGCACAATATCGACAAAACGAAGGACAGCCTCAACCGTACTGGTCAGATCACTTTGATGGATTTCGCCGTAACCGTTGGCTTTGTCCACGCTATAGTTCCAAGTAAAGTAGACTCTATCAGCACTGACATCAAAACTTACAATTTCGCTGCCGGCTTTCAGGTCGAGGTTGTCGAGGGCACCAAAGCTCTGCCAAATGTCCATGCTTCGATTGTAGACTGCGATGCCATTTTGAGAGGTGCCAATCCAAATTCTGTCCTGTGTGACGGCGAGCGCAACAATATCATCGGCGGGTAAACCATCGTTCGCCTCGCTATAGTTGATCCAATCTCCGGTAGATCGCAGATGACGGGCAACTCCTGCAAAGGTGCCAATCCAAACTTCATCTTTGTCAATTTTGATGTCATATATCGTGTTATCGGGGAGTCCATTACGGATATCAAAGATGTCAGGAAATGTCGTCGTCTTGTTATAACGAATTACGCCGCGATTCAGCGTACCAATCCACAGTTCCTGATTATCAACCGCGAGTGCTCGAACATCAATCGGCTGCTCTTCGTCAAAAAGAGTGTTAATGTGATCGGTTATGTCCGTGATTGGCTGCCAGGTTCCTCCGCTGAGGTCAATTTGTGCCAACCCTTTTGGTGTGCCGATCCAGAGGGTTTGTCCATCAATAGCAATCGCTTGGATCTGGTTGCTTGGTATTCCGTCAGAGACGGTGTAAATTGTCCACGCACTTTCGCTTCGCTTTTTTCGGGCTTCATTCTTCAGCTTGAGATTTGATGTATATGGACTAACGGAATTATAGTCAGCAACTGCGTCCGTCCCCCGCCGCAACTGCATATAGGCATTGCCCCGTGCCATATAAGCATTGGCAAGCCATCGGCTTTGTGGATAATTTTGGATGAAAGTGGTTAATGTCCCCACCGCCATTTCAGCATTTCCCAGCTTGGAATGTGCCGACCCGATGAGGTATGAAGCGCGTTCGAGGTGCTGGCTATCCGGGTAATGCGCCACAGCTTCTTGGAGGACTTTGAGTCCCTCTTCGAGTTCATCCAATTCCTCGGACAATAGAAAACCTGCCGTGTAGGCTGCTTCGTCGGCACCGTAGCGATCGGGATAGATCCGGAATAAGAGCCGGTAGGTATTGACGGCCTTCTGGTATTCTTCAGCCGCGAGGTAAGCATCACCTGCCTCCTTAAACTTGTCCTCCATACTGTATGCGTTGGGGTCGATCTTCACAACGTTCCCAAAATATTTCAGTGCTTCATCGTTGTTTCCTTCCTGTTCAAAGAGTCGAGCAAGCTGATAATGGGCATCAGTATATTTAGGATATTCGTCGATTGCCTTTATGAAACTCGCCTTCGCTCTATCGTACATATCCAACTGCAAGAAGGTCTGACCGTTAAGAAAGTGTTTTTCGGCTGCCTCGCTAGGGATAGCACGGGCATCGTCGAAGGCGGTGATGTAGACGATTTCGCGGAAAGGGATCGATAATTGCTGTTCGTAGACTTCAATCTGGATTGATTTTGCGTCACCCCCCAGCCAACGCCCTTTGAGATGATCTCCGTTTTCGAGATAAATTGAGATGTAGTGCTGTCCATAACCGATGTGTGCACATAACAGGACCAAGATGATGCAGATTAGTATGTAATTGAAGTTAAAGGTTTGTTTCATGCTTGATTTCCTCGCGGGGTTAACGCTATGGTGAAACGTTTTGTGCTATAGTGTTACGGAGTGGCTGTGGGGATAAAATAGATTCATACTTCGATGGGGCTGGTGACATTAGATCAGGGTATAGTATACAATAGCCATCAGCAACTGTCAAGACGCCGAGGTGAGCTATCCAAGCGATATCCAAAGCTTTGCAAACGGGCGTACAATCTGTGGGTAGCGAATCAATCCCTTCGGATTATTTTTTTTGACAAACTCAGCACCGATTTGATAATATCTATCGGAGACTCCCGAAACGTTGAGTTGCTTAATGCTAACCTTTAATTCTGTAAAATTGCTTTGCGTTATCGTGAAACAGTTTCTGTTTGTCCGCATCGCTGGCATCTTGTACTGACCACAGTAGAGCTTCCACCCAATGTTGGTATTCAGCAGCTAAGGTGCAGACGGGCCAATCGCTGCCAAACATAAGGCGATCATAACCGAACGCCGCTACAAGGTGATCGATATATGGCTTTAGTTCTGCTTTCGTCCAGTCTGGGCTGGCAGTTGTTACGATACCTGAGACTTTGCAGTGCACGTTATCAAATGATGCAAGTTTGCTCATATGGTCAGCCCACGGCTGGAACTGTTTACCATTTATGTCGGGTCCCCCGCAATGGTTGACTGCGTGTCGGATATTTGGCGTGGCTCTTACCAAATCGATAGCAGCGGGAAGCTGCTGATGATTAGCACAGAGATCAAAGGAGAGGTTATACTTCTCAAGCAGTTGTACCCCTCTGATGAGTTCGGGACTTCGATAAAACTGATTATCGGGACGGTGCCAAGCCATGCGACGAATCGCAACGACAAGTTCGTACTCAGTAAGTTGCCTGAGGATTTCCTCGGCACTTGAATCTTCAAGGGGTGCAGACGCAACGATTGCACCAATCATACCATCTGTTTGCACAACCTGTGCCAACCATTTAACCTCGTCGACTACGTGCGCGGGTGCCACATCTGCTTCGACATGAACGGATCGGACAACGTTGATTCCCTCGCAGGCGCGACGATAGTCCTCGATTAGATAGCGCTTATCAAGCGCATCAAAATCGTCCAACCAAGGGTAGCTTAGGTTTGAAGTGTCCCAGAGATGTTGATGTGTATCAATGATATTTGCCATTTGTGCCCACTTTTTTTTGTTTGATTGTTCAAAAATCCCTACTGTAGTTTCTGATGCCAGCTTGAATTATCTAACTCCACTTTAGCCCTAAAACCCCGTCTTTTAAGGCGGGGATACAGGGACGCTTTAGCATAGTTTTTTTTAAGACTTTAGTCTTGATTCCAATGGTGAAATATGGTATAATTCTTTTGTCTACGGGACAGGGAATTGCAACTTCGGCAT
>JAGWBT010000135.1:0-13230 GCA_021295755.1 Candidatus Poribacteria bacterium | reverse complement strand
AGACGCTAAACTCTAAGAACGAGAATGTGGAATTGCTAACAAAACAATCCCTGTTCTTTAGAGCGGGGAGCGGTCAAAATGTAAACTATATGGTGTGTGTGCTGTGTGTATTTTTTACCACATGTCCACATACACGTTAAGATCTCCTTCTCACACCCACGTTTAGGTCTGGTACGATGTCTGATTGTCGCCTTCCCAATATCCGCAAAATGTTAATCGTGCGCAACGACGGCATCGGTGACCTGCTCAATTCAACACCCGCCATTGCACTGCTACGCCAAAACTACGCCGATGCAGAAATCACGGTGCTCGCCCAGCCATTGAATGCGCCGATTTTGGTCGGTAATTCGGATGTCGATCGGGTATTGATTTTTGACCGTGCAAACGAACATCGGCACCTAGCAGATCGGTTACGGTTTTACCAGCACATACGACACGAACGGTACGACCTTGTTGTTGCGATGCGAACTGCTTCGTGGTGTAACTTTGTTGCATTTCTGTCCGGTGCGAGGTATCGGTTAGGACGTTACCAAAAACGGTTCAAGAGTCTCCTGACGCACACCTGGCGGGGACAATATAAGAAAGGCGAGATCCACGAGATCGATCGAAATTTCGACTTAGTTGGAATAATCGGCGATGGAGATGGAAATCGACAATTGGTGTTGAATTTACTGGATAACGAAATCGCGGAAACACAACGGCTGTTAGCGGATTGGGAAATCTTACCGGACGATTTCGTAGTCGGCATCCATCCGGGCGGCAGTTCGTTCGATAAACGGTGGCCCGAGGAAAATTACGCCCAAGTTGCCGATACACTTGCACATCAATACGGTGCGAAGATTTTGATTCTTAGAGGTCCCGACGAAGCCGAATTAGAAAAAAACGTCCAGAAAGCGTTACAGTCCAAATCCATTGCCTATGCCCCGCAGTCAATACGCGAACTTGCTGCGCTCATAAAACGCTGCGATTTCTTTGTGTGCAACGACTCAGGACCAATGCACATCGCTGCAGCTTTGGATGTACGAACCGTAGCAATCTTTGGCCCTACTGATCATGTCGCTTGGAAGCCACTTAGCGAAGAAGCCACCATCGTCAGGCGAGATATGCCGTGTTGGCCCTGTAGCGCACACAAATGCAAGATCGGCTGGGAGTGTACGAAGAAATTAACGGTTGACACTGTCTGGAATCGGGTAGAGGAATGGGCACAGGATAAAGCAGACCCAATAGATGATAAGCGGTGACGGTTACGTCTTGTGATATACAACCGATGCAGAGAATCTCGTAACTCCCGACATTCCGAAGCGTATGGCTTCAGACACCCATCTCTGACAGTCTCTTTACTATGAAGGCTAAATGAATAACTCACACATCGTATCAGCACGTTTCACAACGGTACGATTATCAATCCTCGCTGCGCCTCGACGCAGATAGCCCTTAATGGATTGCCCTTCAAGGACACGGATTTCCTGCTCATAAGGCGGTTCGACTTTCACAGGCGTAATCTGATTGATATTCCTGCACGCTTCGGCCACCGTTTTCCGGATGGATTCCCGCGCTTTTTGGGGAGATAGGTGCAAAGCGAGTTCTTGCCCAAGTCCCTGCTTCGTTTCTACAGCGTATATGTTGGAAATCAGTTCCTTAGCTTCTGCAACTGCTTTGTCATCGCCTGAAATGAATACCGTCGGCACATCAAATTCCCCTGCCATCGCTGCGCGGCAACCAAATTCTCCAATCGGCATCCCGTTAAGTTTGTAGTATTCGACAGACCTTGATGAGTACGTGTGGCTCAACGGTGCGTTGGGGGTTCCCGCCATTGCGTGCTGTCCAACGAAATAAAGCGCGTCATAGGTTTCATCAAGGTAATAAGGCGGACTGATGGGGCCTCTCGCAATCAGTTTTGCTTCCTGATGAAATTCCAAAACATCAATCCCACCGTTGCCGTGTCCGTCCCAGACAACGATTTCTGCGTGCCGATCAACGTCCAAGATCCCTTCAATAGCGGCGTTGACCTCCCATGTAAGCAGCTTCATCGCAGTTTGTTTCTGGGGTCCCTCTTCGCGGGTTTGACTAAACCGGGACACCATTGCAGGCCCTTCCAGATCGGTGAGAATATAGATTTTCATCGAGGCCTCTTTTTATTTCTTCTTGAGGTAGGGTAGCAGTAACTCGTGGGCGGTCACGACATTAACTGCCAGGGAGTCCAAAGCAAGTAGGAGTTCGTTGGAATCCATGTTCTCGGTTGCGAGGCTGTCCACTAGAACAATGCGGTGGTCATCAGGTTCGCTTGAGTCAATTCCGAAACAGGTTGGCAGGATTTCGGTGTTTTGATCAAGGATTTTTCCGTAGATTTCTTCTAGTTTCGATGTATCGAGATCGTTGACGCTGCATAGATCGATCAAGAATTCAATCTGCGAATCATCAACCACGGCAAACATATTGAGCCCATCTTCATCTTGGATAATCAGGATCTCATCCTCTGTAGAAACGCTATATCCCTGCTCATCTAGGAATACGGTGATGTCTACCGGTGTGTTCAATTTTGACATTGCTCTTCTCCTTCACTGCAACATACGAAAGATATTTCAGCCCAAATCTATTGATGTGTCAGCCGTCTGTTGTTAAGCATTTTTGCTGCCGCCGACTTTGGCTTTCAGGGCTGCCAGATCGTCGTCTACATTCCCCGTTTCAAGGGCGGCGAATTCTTCCTCAAGAGGATCACGGCTTAATTCTGACATTTCTGACGCAGCATCGGCACGTGCTTCCATATCCCCGACTTTCTCCTCCATACGATCGAAGGTCGCAAAAGCACTATTGTCCTTCATACCTGCCATTGTTTCATGGATTGCCTTCTGTGCCTTTGCCCGTTTTTGCCGCGCAATCAGCAGGTTTTTCTTACGCGCTGCTTCATCAATCTTCCGCTCAAGTGTGCGTAGATTATCCTTGAGCATGGTGACCGCCTGTTTCTGCTTATCCCACTGGTCCTTGTAACCTACTGCAATGCTTGCATGTTCATTGCGCCGTGTTAGCGCTTCACGTGCAAGGTCCTCGTTCTCTCTCTGGAGCGCAATCGTTGCCTTCTGTTCCCAGCTGTCTGTTTGCTCCTGCTCGCTTTCATAGTCCTTTTGGAGCCGCTTTTCCTGTGCGATAGCGGTGGCAACCTGCTGCTTGACTTTGACCAGTTGTTCCTGCATCTCATTCGTTATCTGGTTCAACATTTTTTCCGGATCTTCTGCTTGATCCAACGCAGCATTTACATTGGATTTGAAGATAGTGGATACACGGTTAAAGAATCCCATTTTATGCCTCCTATAATGTAGTGATTGGTGTAGGTTTCAAAATCTAGTCCGATAGAACTGAAGTTCAATTATAGCCGAAAATTTTTATATTGCCAACCAAAAAATTAGAAATCAGCACGCCCGATGAATCCTCGACTTGTCGGGATTAAGAAACGGGCAACTATAATCTTACAATCTGAAGTGCCTAAGTCCTGTCATGTTTCTCTTGTATAATGTTACAAGATTGTTGCCATTTATACGATTAGGAGTTCGGTACTTGATAGTAGATTTTAGAATTACTGATACACTCTCAATGCACAATCAACCCCTAAATCCCCCTTGTCAGGGGGACTTCGGAAACTTCGAGCAGGTCGGAGTTATTGGTAAATGTCTCCTTATTTCTCGTGTTTACTATAGTATAAGACCTCCTTCATTCCAGCAAAATCATCTTGCGAGTATCGGTTTCCCCTTGGAATTCTAGGGTATAAAAATAGGTGCCGCTTGCTGCGCGCTCGCCATCAAAATTGCGCCCATTCCAATAAGCGGCGCGATGTTTTTCAGAATAATCGCCGGCAGCGAGTTTTCCAAGTTCAAGGCGGTTAATTAAACGTCCATCAGAGTTGTAAATCCGAATGGTTACTTGACCGGAGGATGCCAACTTGAAGGGTATCCACGTCTCTGGATTGAATGGGTTCGGATAATTTTGCAAAAGTTCGCCTCGTTTTAGTTTGCCCAAAGTCGCTGGTAGTAGATCCGAGGTTGGCTGCACCGCAACTGGTTTGGGAAACCCTGTGTGTCCAAACTGATTGAGCAGTCTATCGTAGGCGGCTCGCGCGCGAATAATGCCGTAACCGGCTATATTATCGGGCTTTTCCGCCTGCGAGGCTGTCGAGCGAAGCGTATGGACAATATCTCGTGCTGTCGCAAGCGGGAAAGCCTCCATCAGCAGCGCGACAGTGCCGGCAGCAAGCGGTGCCGCAGACGAGGTGCCGAGATGATTACTGGAAAAGCCGCCACGTGTCGTTGAATCAACGCTTGTGACACCTGCACCCATCGCTACCAGATCCGGCTTAATCCGGCCGTCGAAGGTGGGACCTCGGGAACTAAAGGGTAACACTTGTCCGTTGCGGTCTGCAGCACCGACTGCAAGCACATCGAATCCATCTGCGGGTGGGGTCATTCGCCCCGGAAGCCCAAACGCCTCGCTCGGTGGTTGAGCACCCAGATTTCCAGCAGCGATGACGACAGCCATCCCTTTCTGAACAGCAAGGTTCGCGGCAATCGTGACTTTTGAGGTTTTCCCATCCAAATCCGCGAAACGATACCAATCAGCATATCCGAGTGAGCTGCTCACTACATCCGCCCCCATCCCTTCAAGCCATTCAAGTCCCTCAACCCACCAGTCCTCCTCGATTTGTCGCTCAAACACGACACCCTGCTGTGAGACCTTCTCTGTTTTTCCAAGGAGGTAGCGGGCACGGGGTGCGACACCGATGAGTTGTCCTGGTGCGTTGCCAGCGAGGATAGCCAATACGACTGAACCGTGGACATCATGATTCGGATCATCCTGATCCACCTCATCGGCGGTGCTGTCATCATCGTTGACAAAATCATGTTCGGCGATAACATCCACACGCTCAAGAGCGGTATGTTCCAGATTGAACCCTGTGTCTAGCAATCCGATAACGACCTTCTCACCGAGAAACCCTTCTTGATGTAGGAAGTCTGCTTGGATCTGTGTAATTTGTGTTTCAGCGTTTCCGTAATCCAAAACCTTAGCCGAGGGAGGGGCGCTTGGTGATACCGAACCGCGGGTGGGGACTTCGAATAGCCTCGTGTGTTGACGGATAGGATCAATCGCTCGGACAAACGGCATACAAGCGATTTCACGAATCACCTGCGGCGTCGCCTCCAGTCCAACACCATTTAGCCATCGGCTCTCGCTACGGAGTTTCCCTCCCAATAGAAGCACTGCATCAATATAGCGGGATTCGATGGGCAAATCCGTAAAATTCGGAAGACTGAATTGCGCCCGGAACTCACGGCGACGCTTTGCCCTATTTGACATCTGGGTTTGATATTGGTCTATCGCTCTGCGTTGATCGAACGATGTCGAGAATCCTTTGTCAGTAAAAAGCACCCATACTTTAAGCGTTTCACTGGCTGTATGGAAACGGATAGAGGGGGAAATTTTGAGGTGTTGATTGGGGGTCGATATCGCAGGAGGGGCTGCTGCGAATGCGATGAACATAATAATAGCATAAACCAATCGGCAAAACAGAATTCGCCGTTTAGAGGAGCATTGTAATAACGGGTTCCTCTGTCCCAATGGCATCAATTCCTTCATTGAAAAATTTGGGAGTCGTGGAGATGCAGTTAGATTCATAAATTAGATTGTAGCAGCGTCGTGGCTGACCGTCAAGGGCAGATCCGTTTCTCCATGTAGGGTGATTTTAGAATTACCTAGACACTCCAAATACACAACCAACCCCCTAAATCCCCCTTATCAGGGGGACTTTGGCAACTTCACGTAGGTTAGAGTTATTGGTAAATGTCTGCTTATTTCTATAATTAACCATAAATAGCCCTACGTTTCTTCATGATTCTCTAGTTGACAGGAATAGGTATGTCCTTTATAACGCGAATTAGCAAACATTTCATTAATTGACTTTCTTCTCTCCGGTTAGCACAAAAAACTCAAAAACTGGTAGGAATAACTTGGAACATTTCAGCCCACTTAGGATTTTACAACCAATGGAGATTAACTTTAATCGATTAAGGAATTTTTAATGTATAGAAAAAAACATTTTATTTTAATTTTTGTCTTTTCAGTTCTAGCGACTTTAATTTTAGGTACTTTGACACTCGCTTTTTCCGAGAATAGGACAGAAATCCCTGTAAATTTCACACTGCAACTGCTTCATGCAGGGGACATGGAAGGTGACATCGAAGCACTCGAAAATGCTCCCCGGTTCTCATCAATACTGAATGCACTCAGAGCTGAGTATGGAAATACTGTTATCATCGGAGGGGGTGATAGCTACACTCCCGGACCGCTTTTCGCAGCGGGCAATGATCGAAGCCTTCGCGGTATCTTAGGGCGTGAGGGATCGGGACGTGCGGACATTCTGATACTCAATGCGATGGGATTTATGGCGGCAGCACTTGGCAACCATGAATTTGACACGGGCACTGGTACACTCGCGGGGTTGATTCGGAATGATGGTAGAGGTTACGCCGGCACTGCGTTCCCGCTCCTGAGTGCAAACTTGGATTTTAGTCGTGAAGGTAATCTCGCGGATCTCGTTGTCGATGTGGTAGAGGAGGCAAGCACAATTCCGAACAGCATCACCAAGAGTACAGTAATCACGACACCTTCGGGCGAGAAGATAGGTGTTGTTGGTGTAACTACGCCCGGGCTCAGGAGTATATCGAAATCAGAAGATGTAGGGATTGCCCCTGAAGATCCAGATAATATTGCGGCATTGGCAGCAATCGTCCAAGAATCTGTTGATGCGTTGACGGCAACCGGAATAGACAAGGTAATCGTCGCTGCTCACCTTCAGCAAATTCGTATTGATGAGATGATGGCGTCGCAGTTGCGGGATGTTGACATAATCATTGCCGGTGGTTCAAACACACTGCTGGCGGATGACACAGATCGCCTGCGCGAAGGTGATGTTGCAAATAGACCATATCCGATTCTGACAAAATCCGTCACAGACGAACCTATTGCAATCGTCGGCACAGATGGGAATTACAGGTATGTCGGTCGGTTAGTGGTCGGCTTTGACGAGTCAGGCCTCCTCCTACCGGAATCTATTGACGCGGAAGTGAGTGGCGCCTTTGCTGCGGATGAACGTGGTGTTGTGGATACCGGTAATGTCGCACCCGCGCCGCGTGTCGTTGAAATCACCGAAGCGATTCGGAATGTGGTTACTGCAAAGGATGGCAATATTTTTGGGCAAACAAGTGTCTATCTTAATGGAAACCGGGGGGCGGTCCGTACAGAAGAAACGAATCTCGGTAACTTAATTGCTGATGCTAATCTATATGTAGCACGACGGGTTGATCCAACGGTTGTTGTCTCGTTAAAAAATAGTGGAGGTATCCGAGCATCTATTGGTGTCACTGTTAGTGGCAGTGCACTCCCACCGCCGGAGAATCCATTGGTTGGCAAAATGGCGGGTCAAATTTCGCAGATTGATATAGAAAACACCCTCCGATTTAACAATGGCCTGAGTCTATTAACACTCACGGCAGCGGAACTACTTGAGGTTATTGAACATACTGTCGCCAGATCCGAGCCGGGTTCGACCCCTGGTCAATTCGCCCAAGTCGCTGGACTAGCCTTCAGTTTTGACATTTCGCAGCCGATGGGTTCAAGGGTCAGGTCGCTCGTGCTCACCGATGTCACTGGGAATCCGACTGACATCGTCGCACAAAATGGTAAAGTTGTTGGTGATACAAATCGCCTCTTCCGAACGGTCACAATTGACTTCCTTGCGGATGGTGGTGATGGTTATCCTTATCCAAATTTCCCGAATACCGACCGTGTAGACCTATCCGCAGTAATGACAGAGGAACAGTCAGGTGGTCAAGCAACCTTTACCGCTCCCGGTACGGAGCAGGATGCACTTGCGGAATATCTGGCAGCGAACTTCTCGACCACACCGTTTGCGGGTGCCGATGTTGGTCCTGAGAGCGATGAACGTATTCAGCATCTCGCATTTCGCGCTGACAGCTTGATTGTAACGCCTCCAAGCATGAGCGCATTCAATATGCAGCTCCGCGCGGGTTTGAACATGATTAGTTTGCCCCTGATGTCTGACGTGCCTTACACAGCGCGTTCCTTCATGGAAAAACTCGGTGGGACGGTCATCATTGAGTTTGATCCATCAGTAAGTAGCTTCATCGGATTTACAACAAACTCTTCCGGTGAGGGTTTCCCTGCGCTGCTCGCGAATTATCCAAACCCGTTCAATCCGGAAACTTGGATACCGTACCAACTAGCGAATGATATACATGCTGCGATTCGCATCTATTCCCAGAAGGGAGAACTTGTTCGCTCTTTTGACCTCGGGTTTCAGCAGGCAGGATATTACGTTGGAAAGTCACGTGCCGCTTACTGGGATGGTCGTAACGATTCTGGTGAACTGCTGGCTTCAGGCGTTTACTTCTATCAGTTAATTACCGCTGAATCGACTGCTACTCGGAAGATGGCGATTCTGAAGTAGGAGGTTCTTTCAATGACGTGCTGTGGATAGTCAATCCACAGCGATCGAATCTGTTGCCCCCAACTGGTCGGCTCGGAACCCTATATCCGAGCCGACCTTCAACAACCTGCTGCGGATTTGCACCCCAAGGGCGTGCTGGATTCTTAAACCATACTTTATCGTTTGAAATCCCAATCTCCCGCGCGTAATGCTTTCCATCCCAAAATTTACAAGTACCTTTCCCACCCTACATGTCACAACTCGACACAAAAAAACATCTAATCTGCGAACTGCTTGAATTAATGACTGCAAAAAAACTTGACAACAATTAACACAATAATATACTATTTCATTGTGGCAAAAAATATCCGATAAAATCGGCTACAATTGGCAAGCGCCCAATTTCAACCGAGCGGATCCCTCAATCCTTTGTCGCCATATCAATTCTTATGTACCTAACTCAAATCAACAACCTAATTAAGGAGTCTAACTAGCTATGTCTCAAACCGGGAAAATAACGCTAGTCTCGCTTAGTGTTATTGTGCTACTTTTCGTCCTGTCTACCGCTATGGCACAGGAATCAACTGAAGCAGAGATGTCAGATGAGATGGAGGCTGATATGTCATCTGATACGGCAGCCGAAGAAGAGGTTATTGAGCTTGAAGAACAGGTGGTGATTGGTTCGAGAGCGCGCCCTCGTTCTGTTATTGATTCAGCGGTGCCGATTGACACCATTCGTGGTGATGATCTCGCCAAGCAAGGTGTCACAGATTTACAAGACATGTTCAGAAATTTGGTGCCCTCCTACAACGTCAACACTCAGCCAATCAGCGACGCAGGAACAGTTGTCCGACCTGCAAATTTACGAGGATTGGCACCTGACCACACGTTGGTGCTAGTCAATAATAAACGGCGTCACCGTGCCGCGGTGATTCACTGGCTAGGCAATGGCTTGGCTGATGGCGCACAGGGACCTGACCTATCTGCCATCCCGGCGATCGCGCTGAAACAGGTGGAGATACTCCGGGACGGCGCAGCTGCCCAATATGGTTCCGATGCCATCGCAGGTGTGATGAACTTCCAACTCAAAGATAGCCATGAGGGCGGTTCCTTTGAATTTAAGCCGGGCATTTATCAGTATGGGGATGGCCGCCAATACGCGGTCGCTGGTAATATCGGCTTGGGTAGTCAGGAAACTTGGGCCAACCTCAGCCTAGAATATGGCGGTTCAGACCCCACCATCCGCTCGGTCCAACGCGACGATGCGAAAGCCCTGGTTGCTGCTGGCAATGACCGTGTGAGAGACCCGGCGCAAATTTGGGGACAGCCAATTGTAGAAGACGACCTTAAATTCTTTGCAAACTATGGAAGTGTTCTCACGGATAACATTGATTTCTATGGGCACGCCAACTATGCCAGCAAACGAGTTGATGGCGGATTCTATTTCCGAAATCCCAATACCCGCAGCGGCGTGTTTAGCACTGACGGGGGTGAAACTTTGCTCGTTGGGAATTTGGCAGGCGGGGAATATCCCAACATCCCCATCACCAACGATGTACCTGACCCAGACGAGTTGGCAAAGGTTTTCGCAGATCCCAATTTATTCACCTTCCAAGAGATGTTTCCGGGTGGGTTCACACCGAGATTTGGGGCAGACGCAGTGGATAGCTCTGTTCTCGTAGGGATTAAAGGTAATGCTTTGGAATCTATGCTTACCTCAGGATTGGGGTGGGATTTGAGTGGCTATTTTGGACGGCATCATGCCGATTTCTTTATCTACAACACCGTCAACGCCTCGCTTGGGCCGGATACGCCGACCGATTTCAATCCGGGGGATTATATCCAGACCGATTACAACCTTAACTTTGATCTCACGTACCCACTCAGCGACATGCTGTTCTTGGCTTCGGGTGTAGAATATCGAAACGAGGGTTTTGAAGTGGTAGAGGGCCAAAGAGAATCGTATCAAATTGGTCCGTTGGCGGGTCAAGGCTTCAGTGCTGCCTCTAACGGATTTTCAGGGTTCAGCCAAATTGCCGCGGGCGAATGGAATCGCGCCAACGTTGCAGCCTATTTGGAGAGTGAGGTCAGGCCACTCAAACACTGGCTGGTCGGTCTTGCTGTGCGCGGTGAGGACTTTGAAGATTTCGGACAAACCTTCAATTACAAGGTCGCCACCAACATCGGCGTTACGGACTTTCTTGAGGACGCCAATATGATTGCCAATGATGAGATGATCCTGAAACTCCGTGGCAGTTATAGCACTGGATTTAGAGCACCGACACCAGGGCAACAGAACACCTTCAACGTTACGACCGAATTCAATTTTGAAAAGGATGATTTGGTCAATAACGGAACTATTCCTTCAACCAACCGAGCCGCTGCTTTGGTAGGCGGTAAAGCACTTGAGCCCGAAACATCAACAAACTTCACCAGCGGGTTCACCTTTGAGGTAAGGGACATAAACCTTACCATAGACCTGTTTGATGTTCGGATGAAGGACCGGTTAGCCCTGTCCCAAGACTTCGCGCTGAGCGAAGAACAGAAGGATGAGTTGCTTAAGGCCGGTGTGACTAGCGCGGCGAACCTACAGGAATTCCGATTCTTTACCAATGACTTTGATACGACAACCCAAGGTATTGATGTGGTCCTCACGGTCCCAGTACCGAATGGCGATGTCACCGCTGTTTATAACCGCACAGAGACGACCGTTACCGATCACAATCCGGAAACGCTCGATGACCTGCGAATCAAGGAATTGGAAGAGAACTTGCCGAGACAGCGTGGGAGTCTCACAGTAACTCAGTCTATAACCAGCCAATGGAGCGTGCTAGGTCGGAGCAGTTATTACGGTGATTGGTACGATTCTGAGGATGATGAAACGTACACCGGCAAGGTGCTTTTTGACTTGGAATCGAGTTACATGGCGTCTGCCGGTTTAGTCATAACGATCGGTGTCCAGAACCTCCTCAACACCTACCCCGATGAAAATCCGAAGTCCGGTAATATTGGCAACCAATACGGTCAATTCAGCCCATTTGGCTTTAACGGCGCGTTTTGGTATGCTAAGTTCGGTTACACGTTCTAAATGCGTAAAACGTAATGCGTAAGATTTTCTTATGTATTATCCATTATGCTTCACTTGAACCAATAAAGTGAAACTCAGCACTGATAATCAGCGAATCGGTTGGATTAGGTGTTGGGTTTCACTTTTTTTATGTATAACATAAGTTGTTACTTATGAGGAATATGACAAACCGGGGGAACGCTAAATAGAGTCAGCACGGCTCGCAGCGGATTGACAAATCCACTGCACAACATCCCTAGCATATGGCGCGATAATCTCGGCTTAATCCGCCCGGAACATTGCGCGAAAGTCCGGGTGTTTATGGCTCCGTTCCGAGAGTCGGAGCCGAGCGGGTTTGACAATTAGCAACTTGGGTTATATGTTGGATTTTACTTTATCTATTTACAAGCCGGTGTTGTTGCAAAGTGCAGGTTCTATTGTTATTGCTATGGAGGTCAACCCTATCAATCAGCGGAAAGTTTACCATGTCAGATGGATAACACTTGGCTTGGATATGTTTTTTGATTTTTGTGCTGTTTTTTGAGTTTATCATTATACCTACTCATGACCAGTCATCAAATCAGCACTATCGGTTAATAAATTGACGGGATTGTCTAGATATTACAAAAGTTCAGGGGGACGGAGCAGAAGGATAATCCCACGAAGAAGGAGATACAATGATTCAGAACATCCTCGTCGCCATCGGCGACACACCACATGAAAAAAATGCCTTTGAATATGCTGGGCATTTAGCTGCCCTGTTAGACGCCCACCTTTCGTGTATCTACTTTGCCGATGAAAGACATCGCAGTCAGGAAGACCTAGCTGCCAGAATTTTCGACAATACGGAATCAGTACTCGCTGAATTCGAGTTTTTATCCGCTCACGTTGATACTATTACTGGCAATCCTGTAAGAAACCTCTGTGAAAAAGCGCATACTGCCGATCTCGTCGTGGTCGGTATTCCTGAGTCAGTTAAAACTAGCGGATTGCGACTCATCCACGACGGCATTGATGATATCTTGGCCCACATTACAAAACCGATAATCGTTGTTCATGAGCAATGCTCAATGCTACAAAAAATCCTCACTGTCCATCACGGTGACGCAGCATCCGACCATGTCCTTGAATTGGCGGCGGAGTTGGCAAAACGAGCCGAAGCGAGTTTGTTCGGTTTAGCACTAGCAAATACGCAAATAAGGGCAGCCGAGATCTCTGGCCAGATGCGTGGGTATTTGCAATACCACCAAGTAAGAACAGAGTTCAGGGCGCAGTTGGGTTTCACTGTAACCAACATTCTGCAAACGGCAGAAAAAGAGGATTGTGACTTAATCGCGTTAAGCGCGAGTCACCATGGACGGCTGTATGAGCTGCTTTTCCAGGATACAACGGAGATGGTTGTAAAGCTGGCAGATCGAGCAGTGCTTGTCACTCGATAATGCTTATTGAGGTTTGGCGTTGAGACAGCGTTCTTCAGATCGAATGCGGTATGAGTAGCAGCTATCCGCAGTTCCTTATCTTTGAGATGCTTATTTGCGTGGTAAATGAATCGAACCGTGTCGTCTTGTCGACCATTCCTGGGCAACAAGACGGAAAATATCGGACTCTGTGATGATACCAACAAGATTCACGCCGACAGGATCAAGGACGGGTAGACCGCTGATCTTGTTTT
>JAGWBT010000134.1 GCA_021295755.1 Candidatus Poribacteria bacterium | reverse complement strand
CATCGTCAAAATCTTCACTGATGTGAATAAGTCCTTTCGCGCTTCCAGCGACAGCCTTTAACCACGGTTCCAGAAAAATGGTTTTCCACTCGTATTGATAGGTTGGCATCAACGTGTCTATGGATTCAGCATAAAACAGAAGATGATATTTCACATACGTCTTGTCGAGTAATTTAATACAATCATCCAGCTCTCCGAACTTCGGTATAACTGACGGTTCGCCCTTATCCCGATGGGCAATACGTTTATCAGCAAACTCCTCATGTTTTTCTACTGCTAATTTGAGTGCTTTCAGATCGTCTTTTACCATCTGGGGGCACACATGTTCTCCGCTGGCATCCGCGTATGAAGCGAAGTCATCCATCTGTATCAAATCTTTCAGTTGGGAAGTGCTAGTTGTACCTACCTCCTCAAGTCCTTCTCTACCCTCCATCTCGATTTGGCTGATGTCAGGTCCATCAGGATAAGTACAGAGGGAACGGTAATAACTGCGTGACAACTCTTCAGGATGTTTCGCAATCTCATCAAGCAATCCTTGATTTGCCGACGTAACCCCGCTAGCGCATGAGAGAGATAAGTCCTCCCAAGATAGCTATAGAAAGCACTCGGCTTTTGAATCCGCGGGTTCTCACGGATGATGTCTTGGACTTCCCAGAACATGCTTGTATCCCGCAGGAGCCTCTGAATCTCACCCTGAATAATCTCCATCCATTTTTGCCACTTTTTCAGTTTGGGGCTCATCTTAAATTCATGATTCATGGTTCAATACCTTCTCAAACGAAGAAGTTCGGTTCCCCGATTCTGAGACGAGCACGATGGGATTGAAGTTGCAATTCCCTACCGGCATCCTGGTAGATTAGAACTAAGAAGGCTGCAACGACTCGTCAGATACAAATGCGGCGTACTCATACACTAGCGTCTCGATAGTGCGAACAGGACGATACCGTTCCCATACAGCTTGCTGTAAACGTTCAACGGTTTCTGGGGAAAAGTACCTTTCTCCCGTTTCGACATTCACTCGGGCAGGTACATCTTCAATAATGACGAGCCGTCCATCGACTTCAATGCTATATGTTACCTTTTTATCCACCAATGTTTCATTATGCGTTTCATTGTCAGGCATTTTATTTTCTCCTTGTCTTGAAGTCAATCCACCGTAACGGATCTGGTTCGTACAAGGTGATAATTTTGACTAAAGGTCTTGATGGGTAACTACACTGAATGTGTAATGGTCTCTTCGACTGCGTGAAGCCAAAAACCAAGCAACTCGGACCGTACTTGTCATTTGGGTAGTCTTCAATCAACTCGCTGTTTTCAATAGCTTCACGTATTTCTTGCACGCTGATATGACGAATAATGCTTTGGTCCGTTGCATGTTGCGAAAATTCAAACTGACCGTTTCTGATTTTCGCACAGATTCCATCAAGAATTGTCATCTCTCAAAGTTGAAGACCTGTTCTCTGGAGACAACCTCAGTTTCTTCCCCTTCTTTGATTGCATTTGCCAAAGCTATATCTTCAAGAACTTCAGTAAAAACATCATACAACAGATCTCTCCGTTCCTGTAGCAATTCAACGCATGCTTGTTTGAGTACTTCCTTGAGTTGATTTTTATCATCAGTGATCTGTTGCATAGCAGATTTCTAATTTCCTTAAGACGTTTTCAAAAAAATAAAGCGTGACGAACTCCACTTCAGTCCATCACGCTTTATTTGACAATACCTTATCCGTTATTCACCTTTACGAATCACGAGTCGATAGTGCTGACCGACCTTCTTGGTATCAGTAATCTCATGCCCATCATTCGTTAGGCTCTTGGGAACGTTTTCAATCGGTTCGCCATCGTCAATCGTGATTTCCAGCAGCTGACCGATATTCATCGTCTCCAAACGAATTTTGGCTTGCACGTAATTGAACGGACACGCCACACCCTTGAGATCAAGACTATCAACAATCTCTTCGACAGGCTCCGCTTTCGGCGGTGCTTTTGGGATGCGCGCCGGTCTGGCTTCCCGTTTCTTGGTAGCTGATTCCTCCTCCTGCCGAATCCGCATTCGTCCGTAGACGTTATGTGCTTCCTCAACAAAGAGGGTGGCTTCCTCAACGCGACGGTGGGTCAGCTCCCTATCAAAGGTGCTAGTATCCTCCTCGACCGCCTTAAATATATGTGCCCCGAAACCGGGGAAGACAATTCCCGGCTCAAAGAACCGACTTCGGAACTCCCTAACCGTCGTCTCATCGTCAATGTGTTGCAGCCCTTCGGTCGTCAGGAGCGCGTCCGCGGCTTTGATCATCGCTTCGTAAGCGTGTTGAGCGGAATCCACATATTCATCACGCTCCAGATCAACCCCCGACTCATAGATCAGCCGGTCCGCTTCCTCAAGTATGAACGATACCAACTCGACCAATGCCCCTGCACACTCGCCGACACCCGTTTTGAGTTGAAACTCCTTTGTGTCGCCGGTGTCGATATAGTAACTGGGGTCTTCCTCGAAGGAAGGGATCTTATCATACTCACGGAGGATTGCCTTAATCTTGACCTTGCCGAGTCTTGCAATGTAGTCGGTGAACGATTCATCGCCGTCCCGTTCCTCAATGTATCTTCCGGTCAGATGCTCGATGAATTGCGGGATGTTCTTACCGTGGATCTTCCCAGCAGCAAGTCCATAAGCACTCGCATTCTCAATAGCGTGACCGCCCAACATGACCTGATAATACGGGGCGATATGTTTCCCCATACGTCGTGATGAGCCGAAGAACCCGATGTTTGCGATGTGGTGTTGACCGCATGAATTGGGGCAACCGCTGATCTTGATCCGCAGATCTTGAATCCCTTCCTTCACACCGGTTTCGATGAAATAGTTCCTCAAGTAGGCTGCCAATCCGCGAGAAGATGAGATGCCTAGTTTGCAGGAATCAGTGCCGGGGCATGCTGTAATATCAACGGTACTTTCAGCACCTGATGCACCTAAGCCGATCTCCTTGAGTTCCTGATAGAGTGCAGGTAGATCGCTCATGCTGACCCAACGCAAAACAAGATTCTGCTCGACGGTCGTGCGAATAGTGTCCTTCACATACTTACGCGAAATATCTGCCAATGCCCGTGTCTGATCCGCGGTGATGTCTCCGAGCGGCAACGTGATATTAACAACTGCGTATCCCGGCTGTCGCTGCGAACGCACGTTCGTGGCATGCCACTCATCAAATCCTTCCGGTTTCGATGCGCCGTTGAGCTGCGTTGGTGGTTTCAGTGGTGTTTCGTCATACGCATCTAGATTGTCGAGATGAGCAGTCCACGCCGGGTCATGGCGCAGCTGTTCACGCTCTTCCAACACAAGGCGACGAAATTCTTCAATGCCGAGCTTTGCTATAACGAACTTCATCCGTGCCTTGTTACGATTCTTACGTTCTCCAAGGCGCGTGAATACCTTCGAGATTGCCTGTGAAATCGGCAACAATTCTTCTTCAGGCACAAACTCGTCAAAGACTTTTGCCTGATGTGGTACAGCACCAAGACCACCACCGACAAGCAACTTAAATCCACGTTTCGGTTTCCCGTCAACCTCTTTAATCACTGCAACTGCACCGATATCGTGCATGTATCCCAAGCCACAAGCATGTTCATGGCAGCCAGAAAACGCGATCTTGAACTTACGTCCGAAGTCTTGTGCGTCCTGATGACCCAATAGGAAGGCGGACAATGCCTTGGAGTGAGATGTCACATCAAACGGCTCGTCATTACACACGCCAGAAAGGGGACACGCGGTGACATTCCGGACCACGTTTCCACATGCTTCCTTGGTCGTGATGCCGACGGATGCCAATCGACGCATTAACTCTGGCGTATTGTTAATGTCCACATAGTGATACTGCACATCTTGGCGGGTCGTGATGTGAATGATATTGTCCGAGAATTCTTCGGCAACATCTGCAAGCATTTCCAGTTGCATCGCGTTCAACCCACCGAATGGAATTTTCACACGAATCATCTGTGATCCTTCGTCGCGCTGTCCATAAACACCGTGACGGAGTCTAAATTCGAGGAAAATCTCCTCTGGCATCTGACCCGCTTGAACACGACCCAGTTGCATCTCATAAATTTCGATTGCGCGGGCCTCCTCTGGATCTATTGTATCCGCGCTAAAAGGTGCTAAACTTTCTGTCGCCATTATTTGGCTCCTTCCACATTGGGGTTGGGGTTCGTATAAACAACGCCATCTCTGATGGGGTTTGGTATTCTAATCTATTACACTGTTCCTAATTCTGGTACTTCGGTGAACTGTTACGGTCCAAGTTGTTTCCGACATTTCAGCAATCGAGTTTCTTGTTCATTTTTCTCCAGATTTTGATCTAATGAGTCGAACTGTCTTCCCGATTTTCCTTCTTAGCTGTGAAAAATCGGTTTTTGTGCCTTTTTTAATCGAGATCATACAATATATTATAACAAAGAAGAAAGCATAGATCAAGTGCTTATGCTTATGTCAGGCAACAAAATTGAATTCTCCACCAGCCAACCCTGCATCGTTATTTCCCTGATGACTATGATTATATCTCAATTTCATCAATTTTACAACCAAATCTGCCAACTTCGGAGGATTTTAGCCGATTGCTTTTCAGCATCAGATTTGACAGGAATCTGGACATAAAGTATAATAATCACAGCTGCAACATAGGCAAAATTGCCCTCGCATTTAGGCTTCATATCCGATACCCTAGCGTTCTTGCCCCTTCGTGCGGCTGGATATTCTTTGGAATTAGCAATAAAGTCATTCCCAACACCATATGCCGACAGCATCGACTTGGAGAATCATAAACCTGTAGATCATTCCAAGGCAGGCAACGACAATGAAAATTTATAAAATCCTAGTTGTTGATGATGAAGTAGATATTGTTGATTTTATTGATGATTATCTGATGGGAGAGGGATACGAGGTTATCAAAGCCTACGATGGGGTTGAAGCACTTGATAAAATGCGACAAGATCTTCCCGATCTCGTTATCCTTGACATTATGTTGCCCGGATTGGATGGCTTTGAAGTCTGTAAGCAGATGCGGACAGAATCTACGGTTCCGATTTTGATGCTTACAGCGAAAGATACTGATGTGGATAAAATTGTCGGATTGGAAATTGGCGCGGATGATTATATGCCGAAACCGTTCAATCCACGTGAATTGGTAGCAAGGGTGAAAGCACTCTTGCGAAGAACTTACCGCCAAGATTATCAACCCCGTAGCCAGACGGTAACGCTGAAACATAAAGATCTGTCTATTGATGCTGAGCGGCGGGTAGCCACTATCGGAAATGAGCGATTAGAACTCACGACGAAGGAGTTTGATTTGCTGCTATTTTTGATGCAAAATCCAGGGCGTGTCTATTCGCGCGATCACTTACTCGATTATGTGTGGGGGCAGGATAGCTTCGTCGGAGCACGTACGGTTGATGTACACATCCGGCGACTGCGGGAGCAGATTGAGACCGATGCGAGCCAGCCCCAATACGTCATAACTGTCTGGGGAGTTGGCTACAAATTTACCGATGAGTAATTTTTCAGTTGGAAGTAGGAATAGAAATAGGGGCAGGTTGTGGACTTCTGTCACTTGTCACTATTCCGATCTTCTAGTATGCCGTTCTTTCCGTTCTTATGCTTTAACCGTCTACTCTTCCCGTTTTTCCTTCTGGCATTCTTTCCCTCTTTTCAAGTTAATACTTTTGTTTCTGTTCGTTGGGACCGGTATGATCAGCTATCCTGTGCAAACACCTGCTGCATTTGAGGACGGGTTTATCGGTGCACGTGCTTTCGCTATGGGCGGAGCTTATACGGCAATCGGAGAGGAATCAGATGGACTGTTAGTTAATCCCGCATCAATTGCTAACCTGTCACCTCGATCCGAATCGCGTCAATCGGCACAGCAGCTATCAGCAACCATGGCGAGACTACATGTGGGACTGACCGATGAAACCTCAATTACACAGAATCTGATTAGCTACGCCTACTGTCTACCGACGCAAGGCGCGCTAGGGATGCTCTGGAAGCGATTGAATGCCGCGGACCTGTATGCGGAAAACTACATCCTCGTAGGGGCGAGCAAGAGTTACGCATTCGGCGAAAAAGAAAAACGTCGCATCTCAGTTGGAGGCACTTTTAAGCTATTGAATTGGGACACGGCACCCACCATCGGGGCAGATGGTTCCGTTGTGGAGGATTTACCGGGGCGCAGTCGCTTGGCTCTCGATGTTGGCATGATCTTTCGTCCATCCCCAAATATCCCGATAGCACTGTCTCTTCAGAACCTCAACACACCTAATATTGCCTCCTCCCATTCAAGCTCTAAAGAAAATCTCCCGCTGCAGGTAATGCTCGGCATGGGTATCGTTGCTGAGAACTTTACATGGGGAATGGATCTCGTTTTCAGAGAGAGTGAGGTCGACGTCAAGGTCGGTATCGAATCTCAGTTTTACGAGGAAAATTTGATCCTACGCGGTGGATTCCGGTTGGAAAATCTAGCATGGGGAACAAACTTGACACTCGGTGGTGGGTATCGTCCGTTCAGAAGCCTCCGAATCGACTACGGCTTTCTCTTCCCTATTGGCGGAATCAGGGACACCGCAGGCAGCCATCGATTTAGCGTTGTTTACGATTTTTGAAATAGTATTGATTTAATGAACTAAAATGAGATGGTTCACCCCTTAACCCCGCAATATACCCCAGCTTTTTTAGGGTGACTATGGACTCACCTCTTTCAAAAATGAAGCGACAAATGGTCGAAGGGGTCACCGTCAAGTCCCTCCTCATCGCCTGTCTACTCATCCCGATTAACTGCTACTGGATCATCGAGATGGAGGTCATCCGATACTCAGGGCATCCGGTCACCATCTCCCTCTTCTTCAACGTCATTTTCAGCCTTTTTGTAGTCATCGGTGTCAACCAGCTTCTCAAGTGGCTTTCACCCCGCGCTGCATTGAATCAGGGAGAACTCATCATCATCTACCTGATGCTCTCGATTGCCTCCGGCATCACAGGGCACGACATGCTCGAAATCCTTGTGCCGATGTTGGGACACGCCTTCCGGTTTGCCTCGCCAGAGAACGAATGGCGCGAGCTATTTCTGCCCTACCTGCCACAGTGGTTGACCGTCAGCGATAGCAAAGTTGCCCGTGGGTATTACGAGGGTGAGGTAAATCTCTACACCCCCGAACAATTGATCGGTTGGGTTTCGCCCGTTCTATGGTGGACCACGTTTATTTTTGTGCTTGTCTTCGGGATGTTCTGCATCAACGTCATTATCCGCAAACAGTGGATCGAGCATGAGAAACTTAGTTACCCGATTATTCAACTCCCACTCCAGATGACGGAGACACAACGGCAAGCGTTTTTTCGAAATCGCGTCATGTGGCTCGGATTCGCCATCGCAGGAACGCTCGCACTCTTGAACGGGTTGAATTTCATCTTCCCTATCGTCCCTGAACTTCGGACGCGGATTCGAAGTTTCTATCTTTTTACCGATAGCCCCTGGAATGCCATGGGTCGCCTTCCTCTCTCGTTTTACCCATTTGCTATCGGACTCGGATTTTTCATTCCGCTTGACCTATCTTTCTCGTGTTGGTTCTTCTTTTGGTTCTGGCGGTTCATGCGTGTTGCCGGTGCTGCAATGGGTTTGCGAAGTCTGCCGAACTTCCCCTACATGAGAGAACAGGCATCGGGCGGCTACATCGCACTTGCTGTCATTGCGCTCTGGGCGAGTCGAAGACACCTGATAATGATCGCTAGAAAAGTATTCGGTGGTGCGGAAGATCTCGACGATTCAGATGAGCCCATGAAGTATCACACAGCGGTTTTGGGACTCATTAGTGCGATGGTGTTCTTTGTCTGTTTCTGCTATCGGGGTGGGGCAACGGTTGGGATCACGATCGCTTTCTTCGCCCTCTATTACGCTATCTCTATTGCCATAACCCGTATGCGAGCCGAGCTAGGAACACCCGTTCATGACCTACACTATTCCGGACCCGACGAGATCCTCACAAGGACAATCGGCACACGAAAATTGGGACGTGGGAATCTGGTGATGTTCTCAATGTTCTGGTTTATCAACCGTGCTTACCGCAGCCACCCAATGCCCCATCAACTAGAGGGGTTCAAAATGGCGGAGCGAACCCGTATGAACCTGCGACATCTCATGGTTGCGCTAATGCTCGCCGCATTTCTCGGTTCGCTCTCCGGTTTTTGGGCGTTAATTGATCGTGGCTATCAGTTGGGGATGGAGACTCGTGCCTACTGGCCCTCGTTAAGTGCATTCGGCATTGAACCATATCGACGACTTGATCGTTGGTTGAGCACACCCACAGACACATTAATGGCTGAGAGCGGGTTTATGGTCGGCGGCTTTATCATTGCTAGCTTCCTGATGCTATTTCGCATGCGATTTGTGTGGTGGCCCTTCCATCCCGCCGGTTTTGCTATCTCAACAAGTTGGGGAATGAATGTGACTTGGAGTTGTCTTTTTGTCAGTTGGCTCATCAAGTGGCTGCTGCTGCGACATGGTGGGATTGGGCTGCATCGTCGTGTTGCCCCCTTCTTCTTGGGGCTTATTCTGGGCGAGTTCACCGTTGGTAGTCTCTGGACAATCTTCGGCATTCTAGGGAGGATATCAACCTACGGCTTTTGGGTGTGATATGGGCAGAAAGATTGAAATCGTCTATTGGTACGGAGTATTGGATTGCACGATTGTTGCACCGGCTGTCGCTATCAACTCTCACCGATTCAATGGATGATGTGGAATTTTCTTTTTTTTTCGATACAATTTATGGATTCTTGTGGATTATTCACCATCAATCTTTTCATTTACCCCCAGTTTTTCCGGGGTATAATGTTTGTGAGCATGTTTATGTTTAATGGTGTTAAAGTGTATCTCCTGTACACAGGGGAAGTGTGAAAAAGGGATTGAGCCGCCACCCGACCCACGCATCCGCAATCACGCGCTTAATCACGTTAATCAGCGAATAGGTCTTTGTGTTTGTGTTGAATGCTTTAGCCCATCGGTCCCCAGACTTTTGATAGATAATAAAAAGTAATCCATAACTCAGACAAGCCAACAGCCATAACAGATTGATACGTGCTTTTGTCGGTCTTTTGAGAATCAGACTACCAAATCCAAAGCCGGTCTTGATGTCCCGAAAGCCGTGTTCAATCTGCATTCTTCGCTTATAGCAACGGTGGATTTGACTTCC
>JAGWBT010000133.1 GCA_021295755.1 Candidatus Poribacteria bacterium | reverse complement strand
TGCACTCAGAGGTAACACGGAAGGTAGATCTGCCGAGCATGGCGGAAGCACTCAACTCACTGCTCTATGCAAGCAGTACCTCCGGCAAATTTGCAACCTTCTTCTACGCCCAGCTAAACCCCGAAACGGATGAGATAACTTCAGTTAACGCCGGACACAACTACCCACTCGTCATCCGGAGTGCCGGCGGTTGTGACGAACTAGAAAAGGGCGGGGTGATGTTGGGCATGTTTCCTAATGATGTATTAGCTGAAATCTCAGAATATGAGCAGGAGACCACCCAACTTGACAACGGGGATGTCGTGCTATTTTACACCGATGGGGTGACGGAAACCGTAAACCCCGATGGAGAATTGTACGAAGAAGAGCGTCTGGAAGCGATTGCAACACGCGTTAAAGGCGAAAGTGTGGATCAGATATGCCAAGCCATTTATGACGACGTTATCGAATTTCAGGGGGAAGCCGAGCAGTTTGATGACCTGACCCTAATGGTGCTTAAAAAAGTATCATAGCCCAAGTTGGTAGGTATTGAAAATCTATCGTTTTCCCGTAGGGGCGGGGTCACCCCGCCCATCAAGTGCTTGACCTTTCGCTCTAGAGGATAAAATCGATGCAAAATCGAGAAGGGCAGCGTTATCTGGATCCTGCCGCATTGGCAAAAATTGGGAATCTTGAACTCATTGCGAAATTTGTCGTTGAAGGGTTCATCTCAGGGCTCCACAAAAGCCCCTATCACGGTTTCAGCGTCGAGTTCGCACAGTACCGACAATATATGCCCGGCGATGATATCAAACATCTCGACTGGAAAGCCTATGGACGCACCAATCGGTACTACATCAAGCAGTTTGAGGAGGAAACGAACCTCAACTGCTACCTCCTCCTCGACACCAGTGAGTCAATGACCTACGGCTCCGGCGAACTGACGAAGTTGCAATACGCCAGCTACCTTATCGCTTCGATCGCCTATTTCATGGCAAAGCAACGGGATGCCGTCGGATTCGCCTACTTTGACGAAAGCCTCCACGAATACCTACCCGCTCGAAGCTCTCCCGCCCATCTCCACGCCATCCTGCTGACGCTTGAACGGATCCAAACCAATAAACTCACGCAGATGGGGCAACCCATCCACCAGATCGCCGAACGCCTCACCAAGCGCGGATTGGTTATTCTAGTCTCCGACCTCTACGAGGATGATCCCGACACCGTTGTGAAAGCCCTTGAACACCTCCGATATGACGGACATGAGGTGATTGTCTTTCATGTTTTGGACAATCAGGAGTTGGAATTTGCGTTTGACCGCGTGGCGCGTTTCGTGGATGCCGAAACGGACGAGGAGGTCATCGCAACACCGCAGGCGATTCGGCAAAGCTACCTCAGCCATCTGCACGATTTCATCAACCACTACAAGTTGGAATTGAGTCGACACCGCAACCCCCGTTGATTACGCCCTGTCCGCCTATCTTGCCAAGCGGGAGGGGTTGATTTGATAGCCTAGGTTGCGATCTACGGCCTTATCAGAGCAAAAGGGAGGTAGCAACTTTCCATTATCGTAGGTTCCCTTAAACAGTAAAATATGAAAAATGGACAGAGAAGAAATTATTCAGAAATTTAACAACCTAAAAATATGGAAACGAGGGGATACAAGAGCACCTCACAAACCGTTACTAATCCTATATGCAATAGGAAGACTGCGACGCGATAGGAGTCATCTTATTCCATACTCCAAGATTGATGAAGATCTTGGAAAATTACTACAGGAGTTCGGATCTAGACAAACAACCCAAGGAACCGAACACCCGTTTTGGAGGCTCCGAAATGACAAGGTTTGGAAGGTAGTAGATGCCAATCAAACTGCACCAAACCTAGGTAAGAGTCCTAGCAAAAGGAAGCTCCTTGATCACGAAGTTTCTGGAGGTTTCCACGAAGCCATTGTCGAGCAACTTCAAAATGATACAAGACTAGTTTCCGCAATCATTCAGAACCTATTAAATGCCCATTTTCCTTCTTCGATTCATGAGGACATTTTACAGACTGTTGGAATTGAATTTCCTCTCCAGATTTCTCAACAGCAGAAACGCAACATTTCTAGGAAGCAAGGACGAGATTCCAACTTCCGAGCGAATATTCTGAAAGCCTACGAATACAAATGTGCTGTCTGCAGCTTTGTGGTCAATCCTCCCGTTGAGATCACAATTCACCCCAAAAGCAAACCCAAAGTCGCCCGGAAAGCGAGTTTGTCAAAAAACTCAGTTTTCTGTACAATCTCTTTAGGCGATCCGAGATAACAGTGATATCGAAATTGCGTGTACTTGATGAACAGAGTGAATTTCATTAGATCCTATCTGTCTCCGTTGAAATGTCAACAGCGCCTAACGGGCAATTTGCCTAGAGTAGGGGGAAGTCATGTTACACGTCTTGCGTCGTTCAATACTGTTCTTCATGTTACTCGCTCTGGGGATTGCATGGAGTGGTTGCGCGAAAGGGATTACTTCCGTGCAACCGGTTAATATACCGGATGCCAATTTCCGTGCTGCTATTGAGCGCACGCTTGACAAGCCCGCAGGTGCCACAATCACAAACGCTGATATGGGGGCTTTGACGAGTCTTGAAGGGGATGGGGGTAATATTTGTGATTTAACCGGTCTTGAGTTTGCGACTAATCTTAAACATCTGTGCCTCAGTAACAACCAGTTATTGGATCTATCACCACTGGCCGGATTAACTAATTTAGAAATCCTAGAACTTAACCTTAACTATGTATCAGATCTATCGCCCTTGACAGGATTAACCAATCTAGAGATTCTCATACTTGGCTTCAACCGTGTATCAGACCTATCGCCCCTCGCAGAATTAACCAATCTAGAGGCTTTGTCACTTTGCTATAAACCAGTACCCGATCTATCCTCCCTTGAACAACTCGATCTTTACGACTACCGTATATCAGACCTATCGCCCTTAGCGAAATTAACAAATCTGGAATTTTTGATACTTCGCTCCAACCGCATATCTGACCTATCACCATTGGTAGAATTAACAAATCTGAAAACACTGAACCTTTGCGACAACCGCGTCTCGGATCTATCGCCTGTGGTAAAATTAATCAATCTGAAAGAACTGGATGTTCGATCGAACCCACTGAACCCGAAAACAATCATCGATGATGTACCAATCCTCGAAGCCGCAGGTATTTATGTCAGGCATTCGTATCAATAATCCTGTTAACCCGCAAACACAATAAATCGTTATAAATATTCTATAAGATAGATTCTATTTTTCGTCTCACAAGGAGATTTTAATATGATTGATCTAAAGCGGACTTGGGGATTTGTGTTTGGTTTTGTTTCCCTCGTTCTATTAGTTGTCCCCACCGTTGCACAGACTGGCGTTCCCGCTGTTTGCCTGATTGGAGACCATCCGGGTATCCCAGAATCTGACGCGCAGACCGCGGCGCTGTTGGTGTGTGATGAGCTGCGCAAGCAGGGCATATCAGTCACTGATCCTGTTTACGAAGCACCTGCCTCAACGAATGCATATCGTGTTGTTTTACGCCGTTTGGGTGAGAAGATTTTCGTGCGCCTGAGTCAGGAAAAACCCATCGGCACGATTATCGCCGAGCGGCAGCTCACCCTAGCAAATATCGAAGAGATGATCCCAGCAGCACCAAGACTGGTTGACGCACTTGTCCACAACAAGCCGATCGAGGATACGGTCGATATGGAAACCGTCACCGAACAGGAGGCTCGCGAACTCCGGAAGATATCGGGGGAGTCCCTTTGGCATGTAGGAATCTTTGGAACCTTTGTTCCTGGCACGGACATAGCGGCAGAACCCGGCTTTGAGTACGGTTGGTCTTATCAGACCCCATTGTACGCTGTGGGAACCGAGTTCCGAACAAGTGGGCGCGATGCGGTCGAAGGTACCGTGGGAACTGGGATTCAGAATAGTGAACCCGAAGGGTTTTCCTTCCTCGCTTGGTCAATCGGTGGACGTTACTTCTTCAACAAACGGAATATTTCGCCATATGTGGGCGGTGGGCTTGCCATCGTTAATACTAGCCATGAAACGAAAGTAAGGATAAGAGAGCGAAACTGGCCATCATTTGTCGGTGAAGGGGAGGAGTGGTTCGGTTTAATACGCGAGTCACACAATAGCGACTGGGGATATACCTACGATTCAGAAAGTGATACCGGCTTGGGTGCTTATGCCATCGTTGGAATAGAAGCACTGCGCCTCACTCAGAGTCGCTTAAATATTGAACTGCGAGTAGATAGACCACTGTTTAAGCTGCCAAGCCAAGATATAATGCCGATAACATTTGGTATCTCCTTTTCTCGGAATTATGTTCCCGGCGGTTCGGGTTGCCTGTCGGGTTGCCTGTTCTAATTTTAGAATCTGTGTGAATCAGCCTTTCCCTCAACGAGTTATCCCTTCTGCAAATCAGATAAGTTATCTTAGGTCGTTAAATCCACAATTCAGACACTCGGAATCTTTTTTGTCAATAATTTGTAAAAAAAACTTGACAAACGTATTGTAGCAATTTATAATACTACAAAATCAACATGCGAATGAGTCTCAATATCATTCACTAAAGTGGTCAATCGGGCGAAAGATGCCCGTTTTTATTTCAGACTCTATTGAAATTGAGACTCTATATCAATAAATCCGAGGGTTAGAATTGCGAATCTGCTGTTGTGTTATGTTTCTATTTTTGATGGCTCAAGTCGTACCGGCTGAATCCAAACGGTTTAGCGTCTCTGGCTACGGAGTAATCAACTACGCCAACTTCGATTGGCAGACTGATCCAGAGCGACGCGCTCACATTGACGTTGAACGGCTTGTCGTCGCGCCGAAGCTTCAGATTAGTGACACTATCCGTCTTGAATCGGAACTTGAGTTTGAGCACGGTGGGACTGGCACCACAATGGAGTTCGACAAATTCGAGGAGTTTGGCGAATTCGAAACAGAAATCGAAAAAGGCGGCGAGGTCATTGTTGAGAAACTCGCCGCGGTCTTTGAGATTCGTCCAGCACTCAACCTACGGATTGGTCACATCATCGTGCCGGTCGGCTTAACTGCCAAGCGGCATCGTCCCCAAGAATCAAACCTGATTCCAACCATCTGGCATGAAAATGGGATTGAGCTATTCGGCAAAATCGGCGCGCTCAACTATCAGGCACAAATCGTCAACGGCTTGGATTCTACTGGCTTTAGTTCGCGTCGTTGGATTGTCGGCGGTCATCAACTGCGGTTTGAGACCGCCAACGCCGAGGATTTCGCGTTCGTCGGTCGGGTCGATTATCAGATCATAAACGGAGCAGTTCTCGGTATCTCCGGCTACTACGGAGACAGCGCGGACAACCGTCCCAAACCGGACTTCCGGGCTGATGCCCATGTCTCAATTGTTGACCTGCACGGCTTTTACGAGGTCGGCGCGTTAAAAGTTCGCGGGCTGTTTCTATACGGAACACTCGAAAATTCAGAACTTATCTCCAAAACCAATCGAAATCTCTCAAACAACCTGAACGTCAAGCGGACACCCGTTGGTAGCCAAGCTGTCGGAGGATACCTCGAAGTTGGCTACAATGTGCTCACGTTCTTCAAATCATCGTTGAATACGGAGGCAGGGCTCGATCTATTCGCCCGTTATGACAACTACGATACAATGGCTGAGGTTGAGGGGGATATCTTTGATAATCCGCGTTGGGAACGTCAAGCGTGGACATTTGGTCTCAATTATCACCCGCATTCGCAGCTTGTTTTTAAGGGACACTATTCTGCCCGGAGATTGGGCACCGAAGTTGAAAACCAAGAAAACACCTTAATCTCAAATCAAAAAGGAGGAATCTTATGAGATTCAACCAGTATCTCACAAAACTTTTTTGCTGTACCCTATCGGCCCTTCTGGTCCTATCAATTGGCCTCATCGGTTGCAGCCTCACCGGCTGTGGCAGCGACGATGAGGAGGACGGTGATGATATCGCTAGTGCCGGTGGAGAATCCGCGTTTGATGCCAGCACTACCTTGAATGACTTTGCCAACAAAGTCGTGCTCGCCACCTACGCGGATCTGGACAACAGAGCGGGTGACCTGCTGACTGCTGTCAAAGCGTTGGAAGCGGACACCAACCAAGCCAACTTGGAACTGGCACAAACCGCTTGGAAGGCAACGCGGAAGCCGTGGGAACAGAGTGAAGCGTTCCTGTTCGGTCCGGTTGATACACAGGGGCTTGACCCAGCACTTGACAGCTGGCCCGTCAATCGGGTTGACCTTGATGGCGTTCTTGCCAGCGGGCAAGAATTGACCGAAGCGTCCATCGACGCGCTTGAAGATACGCTGAAAGGTTTCCACACTATCGAGTATCTCCTCTTCCGAGAGGGTAATCAGCGAAAAGCTGAGGATATTACCCCCCGTGAACTTGAGTACCTCGTCGCAACGACGGAGAATCTGAAAGCAAAAACGGCGCAGTTGCGTAATGCGTGGGATACGTCAGGCGAAAATTATGCCGGAGAGTTCGCCAACGCCGGCAATTCAAGCACGATTTACAGATCACAGAAAGATGCAATGCAGGAGATGGTCAACGGTATGATTGTCATCGCCGATGAAGTCGCCAACGGTAAGATCTCCGACCCGTTCAATGAGGAGGATACAACCCTTGTCGAGTCGCAGTTCAGTTTCAACTCAATTAGCGACTTCCAAGACAATATCCGCGGTATTCAGAACGTCTACATGGGGAAATTTACCGCAGATGGTCAGGGACTTAATGACTTTGTAAATGGGGTGGATGCCGAACTGGATGCAAGGTTCCAAACCGAAGTCCAGACCGCAATCGACACCATCGGCGCGATTCCAGACCCCTTCCGTGATTCAATCACCGCCCAACGTGCCGCTGTCCAAGCAGCGATTGATGCGGTGAGCACGGTTCAGCAGACACTGGAAAACGATATCTTGAAGTTAGTGTTAGATAGCAATTTCGAGTAATGTAGGTTAGCGCATGACACGGAAACCGGGTTTGTCCAAAAAACTCGGTTTCCTTGCATGATTTATAGAAAAACAAAAGGATCCAAAATGCACATCAGAACAATCACAAGGCTCTTGCTTGTATTGGCTATGGTTACGGGGTTTTCCGCCTGCGACCAGATTCAGCAACTGCTACTATCGGAGACTCCTGAAACAGAGACGCCAATCCCGATAGAAGAACGCGATCACGTTTGGGTGGTTGATCAGAACGGTGTTGAGGTGCCTATACCCGGGACGTGGGTACTCGTCGAACGCACAAACCCAAATTCAACCTATGTCATCGGCGAAAGTTTCACGTTACCGCCAGAGACACCGCACCAGATTTTGCTGTCAGAGGGAACATATATGGACGGTGAAGGCATTCTCTGGACGAGGGTGAATATCACGGTCGATGACGGCACACAGTTCCTGTTGCTTGAGCGTGTGGATACCAGCGTTTCACCGCATCAACTCCACCTTGTTGTTAGGACGGATGAAAGCGGCTTGGCGCTGCTTGAGTATGGCGAGTATCCTTTTGATCTGCCATGGCATGACGTGCAGGTCTGGGAACTGCAATGAGATCAGCGGGGGAACAATTGATATCGAAAAACGACCCCGATAAGATGAAAAACGACCCCGATAAGATCGGGATTCAGAGCAACTTTCCAAACCTGTTTGGAGACACCAGTTGGGGTATTGTAACCTGTAGATTTGAACCTCTCAACGAGATGCCACCCCTCAATTTAATCAGCAATGTCAACCTTGTTCCGTTCAAAGGAGATCGGTGGTTGATGCTCCGCTTACAAACAGGAGAGTGGGAAGTTCCGGGTGGCACGTTGGAACCGGGCGAAAGTTACTCGGAGGCAATAAGCCGTGAGCTAATCGAAGAGGCTGGAGCGCGCCTAATAACCTTTGAACCCCTCGGTGCGTGGCACTGTTTTTCAACTGCCTCGAAGCCCTATCGTCCACATCTGCCACATCCCGAATTTTATCGGCTTGTGGGTTACGGAGCGGTAGAAATCATCGGCAACCCTGAAAATCCTGAAGATGGCGAACAGGTGGCAAGCGTGGAATTCGTTCCGATTGAGGAAGCCGTCCAGCGATTTCGTGACATAAATCGGTTTGAGTTAGCGGAGTTATATCAGTTGGCGGCGACAGTTAGCGAAACCAAAAATGAAAAACAGGGAGAAATTGGCGTTTGAAATCATGAAATCAAATCATTTTTCATGCGTTTTATTATTTATAATCCTACTTTTTACCCTAATCTCCGCCTGTGATTCGGACAACCTGACCGATCCAGAAAAGATGGATGTTTCAGATAAAGGACTTTCAGGCGGGGAGACAACCATTTTTGACGCGACGAGCCACGCGTTTTCGACACCTGCGCCAAACCTTTCAGCAGACGGGCTATCGAAGCACCTCGAAGGCGATGTTGAATTTGAAGCGGTTTTCGTCACGGTTCCGGCGGAAGTCAATCCGGGGCTCGGTCCAGTTTACAATAATATCTCGTGCATCAACTGTCATACGCGAGATGGGCGGGGACGTGCACCGACATCGGGTGAAAAACTCACATCAATGCTTTTCCGCGTGAGTCTCCCGAACCCGGAGGGTGACGGTACACAAGGACCTGTACCTGTTCCCGGTTTCGGCACCCAACTCAATAACCGCGCAATCTTCGGTGTACCTCCGGAGGGCACGGTAACAATCAACTATACTGAGGGTGAATTCACCACAAGCGATGGGACGAAGGTACATCTCCGCACACCGAACTACAAAATCGAAGACACGTATCAACCGTTGCCGGACAACGTTGAAATCTCGCCCCGCGTCGCACCCGTTGTGTTTGGCTTAGGGTTACTCGAAGCGATACCTGAAGCGACTATCCTCGCCTTGGCGGACGAAGATGATCAGGACGGCGATGGGATTTCAGGGAAAGCAAATTACGTCTGGGATGTCCAGAAGAATGGGTTAAGCCTTGGTCGATTCGGGTGGAAGGCGAATCAGCCGACACTGATTCAACAAGTCGCTTCTGCCTACCACGATGACATGGGTATTACAACCTCGCTGTTGCCAAGAGAAAGTTCGGATGGACAACCGCAATACGACGGGCGGGGGGACGACCCAGAACTCAGCGATGAAATTTTGGATGTGGTGACATTTTACGTCCAAACCCTCGCTGTGCCTGCCCGACGCGACCTCGACGACCCGCTTGTGCAACGTGGCGAGGAACTCTTTGAGAGCGCACAGTGTTCTGGTTGCCATATTCCAACATTGGAGACAGGGGCGTTATCGGATGTGCCAGAGGTTTCCAACCAGACGATTCAACCGTTCACCGACCTGCTGTTGCACGACATGGGACCGGGACTGGCAGACAATCGCCCCGATTTCCTAGCGACCGGGTCAGAGTGGCGCACACCGCCGCTGTGGGGTATCGGGTTGGTCAAAGTGGTCAACGGACACACTAATCTCCTCCACGACGGTCGGGCGAGAGGGTTACTGGAGGCAATCCTGTGGCACGGTGGGGAAGCGGCACAATCGCGTAAGGCAGTTCAGGGGATGTCCACAAGCGACAGAGACGCGCTCATCGCTTTTCTGGAGTCGTTATAGCATATATGGAAGCAAGTTTACGCTTCCTCCTCGTCAGAAATAATTTGTTGTGCGAGGTAGTTTTGGATACCCACTTGGTTAATCTGGTCAAGTTGAGCCTCTATCCAGTCAATATGCTCTTCCTCATCTTTGAGGATACGCTCAAGAAGCTCTTCCGAACCAAAGTCCTTGTGGGTATGGGCAAGTTGGATAAATTCATTGAGCCGTTCGACCGCTTCTGTTTCAAGGGCGAGATCGTTTGTCATCATCTCTTCGACATTCGCGCCGATTTTAATTTCAAAATAACGTGCCATGTTCGGCATCGCATTGAGATAGAGTACACGAGCGATAAGTTCTTCAGCATGTTTCATCTCTCCGATGGCATGTTCGCGTATCGCTTGGTGGAGCCGCTCATATCCCCAGTTTTCGCAGATTTCGGAATGGGCGAAATATTGATTGATAGCAGTGAGTTCGGCAGTTAAAACTTCGTTGAGTACTTCGACAATTTCAGGATGTCCGTTCATTATGTTTTTCCTTATATTTGAAACGAGGTAGATTCAATCGAAACCGTACATAATAACGCTGCGAAAGAGTGAAGGGTTGACCCAACACAAAAACTTAGTTTCTCTCGGCAGCTTTGCTCCTGTTTTTGATATGAACCAATTAGAGGAGGCTTATGGCTTTGCAAGTTCAAGAAGCACAACGAAATTCGGGCGTCTCTCGATTCGTAAAAGCAGCCAAGACAGATGAGGTAAGCCCCGGCAACTGCATTAGCGCGAAGTTAGAAGGTAACTTCATCGGTATCCATAACGTCAATGGAAAGTTTTACGCGGTGAACAACATCTGTCCCCATGTCGGTGGAATCTTACACGCGGGCCAGTTAGAAAATGATGTTATCGTTTGCCCAATTCATCAATGGAAGTTTGATGTCAAAACGGGTAAGTGCATTTGGCCCGGAAAATGTGGGATTGCCACCTATCCCGTGAAGGTTGATGGGGAACATATTCTTGTTGATATCAACTCACCCAGCCAGCCAATCCAACAGAACTCTATTCGCGTTTATCACACGAAGACAGAACGGAGGGTAACACCGTGATAACTGTTGCAAACCGAATCTACGTCGCACCCGAATATCAAGAGGCTTTTGAGGAGCGTTTCCGCAATCGCGCTCGACTCATTGACGGGATGCCCGGCTTCATCTCCAATCAAGTGTTGCGTCCGGTCAATGACGATGATCCCTATGTCGTGTTTACGCTATGGGAATCGCGAAAGGACTTTGAAAATTGGGTTGAATCGGAGGAATTCCGCAAGGGACACGCCCAGTCGGGAACGCTGCCCCAAGAAGCGTTTACACAGTCGAACAAACTGGAACTTCACGAGGTATTCCTCGATTCCACTCGTCCCGACCTTGAGGAAGAACCGGAAGGTGGACCGTTCAGGGTACACTAGGGCTTATTGATGGATTTTGTTCGCCCCGTTTGAATCGACAAATCGAAACGGGCAGGAAAGACAGTAAAAATGAAAGATAAATTGATTTTCGTCACATTTATTTGTGGAACACCTGAGCACGTATTCGTTACCGCGGTAGATATTGTGTAATAAAATTGCACATTTGATGATATTGAGACTCATTTTCATCGAACAGGGAATCAAATAACAGAAAAGGCGAACGATAGAAAAAGGGACAGCTCCCAACGGCCAATTGTTAGCTATCTCCCTTATCTCTATCGACTTGATATATTGGGGCTTTTTTTGCGCCCATCGCCCTTTCTGTATTTATTAAGAATAAGCCAATAACTGTGCGATTGTCAAGGAAATTCAGTCCACAGAAAACGGAGGCTCAGGTGCAAGATAACACAAGCTCGCAGCCGACAACTATTGAGAGCAAACAGAAAAAGCAGGACAAGCGTCGTTCACCCTACATCTTTCTTCCAACGACGTGGAGCCGAGGCGCATTTCTCAAATGGTTGCGTCGAACACACGCTTGGCTTGGGTTGTGGGGGACAACGTTGGGCATTCTCTTCGGCACCACCGGAATCTTGCTCAACCATCGGGGAGTCATGAAGATTAACGCCGCTAAAACCGAACGGACAAAGATTGAACTTGCCCTACCAGCAGTTCGACCAGAAAGTGTCGAGGATTTTGCGATGTGGCTTCAAACCGAACTGGATATTGAGAATAAGTGGAGTCGTGCACGTTCAGAACCGTCACAAGAAATTAGTTGGGATGGTCAGTCGGTTGTACAACCTGAAAAATGGCGCGTCAGCTTCAGTAATCCACAACGCACCTATAACGCGGAATATTGGGTTGGCAATAGTTACACCAGTATCACACAATTTGATCGAAATATCTTCGCATTTCTCAATCGTCTGCACATGGCAAGCGGAATGGGTGCTGCATGGATTCTCCTTGCTGATTCGATTGCGGGCAGCTTAATAATTCTCTCTCTTACCGGGATATTGCTCTGGACGCGACTCCACGGGCCCCGTCTGCTTGCTGCGGGGCTCGGTTTTGGATCGCTGACCCTTGCAATCTTTTTTGTTTGGCAAGCTTTCTAACCGATTTACCGGACGGTCATTTTACGGCACACCCTCTGCGATCTATTGAGCCGGCTGTCAGATGACCATAGGCTTTCTCGAATGGGGTAGAGGAAGTTCATTTGATAATTACCCCTAAGTTCTCCATCTTGTTTAGCTAAGGGGCAAGTTGGAGAATTCGTTGTAGCAAGTCATGCGTAACGCTAAAAAATTTGCCTCCCGTTACGCATGACGCGTTACCACGGCAACCAATCGTGGACAAATTGCTAGGACAATTACACGGAAAGGAGACAGTTGATGCAGTTATACAAACCAATCTGGATAGGATTTCTTGTTATCTTCACGGTCAGTGGAATCCAGTTAAGTTTTGCTGTAACAGACCCAGGGGCTGACCTTTTTCAGATGGACGAAGTGGTCGTCACTGGTACAAAAACCGAGCGGCGGTTGAAAGACACACCCGTTATCACGGAGGTCATCACACGCAGTGAGATCGAAGCGACAGGCGCAGAAAACATCGGCGAGGTGCTTGAGCATCGGGTGGGGATCGTTGTCAATCGCGACGCCCACGGCGACGGTGTTCAACTGCAAGGCCTCGATTCAGCTTATATCCTGATTCTGCTTGATGGTGAACCACAGGTCGGTCGAATCGCGGGTAAACTGGATCTCGCACGAATTGCAGTCGAAAATGTGGACCGGATTGAGATTGTTAAAGGTGCGTCGTCCGCGCTCTTTGGGAGTGCTGCCATGGGGGGTGTAATCAACGTTATCACGCGCAAAGCGTCGTCCCCATTTGCTGCCCAATTTACCAACAACTTTGAGACCCACAACACCATCGACAGCCGTAGCACGGTTCAACTGAAACGCGACAAATTCAACGCGTTATTGACCCTTGCTGCAAATCGCCGAAACCCAGTGGATCTAGACGAATCAGACCTCACAACGACCATTGATGGCTATAAGAACTGGACCCACTCCGCGCGAACTGAGTATCAACTGACCTCCAAATCAACCTTGCTGTTTTCGGGGCAATATTTCGCCCAAAAGCAGGAGGGGGTCAGTGAAAATGAGGATGTTGTCTTTGACCGCCTCGGCGATATTGACAACTTCAGCGGAAGCGTCGGTACAAGATATCAACTTGGTACGCGCTCGAAGTTGATGGGCAAAATCTACGCTACACGCTACCACGATGAATCGACAGTTATCGACCGTGATACTTCGCTCACCGCGTCATCAAACGTCACGATCCAAGACTTAATCAAAGGTGAAGCACAATTTGACACCGCTCTCGGATCGAAAAATCAACTGACTGTTGGCGCAGAGCTAATCCTTGAAAACCTTGAATCTCAACGTATCACCGGCGGCGAGAAGGATGTTACAACCGATTCACTGTTTTTCCAAAACGAATTCCGACCGATGGCAAACCTTGCGTTTGTCTTGGGTGGACGGCTCGACTATCACTCCGAATTTGGAACGCACTTCAGTCCAAAGTTGAGTGGGATGTATCGCGTGACCCGTGATGTTACGATTCGCACCTCATACGGTCAGGGCTTTCGTGCACCCGACTTCAAAGACCTTTATCTCGATTTCAGCAATCCAACATCTGGCTATCAGGTGCTTGGAAATCCAGACCTACAACCGGAGTCGTCGGGGAGTTGGAATCTTGGGGTTGAATACCAGTTTAAGTCCTCACTACTCGGACGGGTACACCTATATCGAAACAACCTGCAAAACTTGATCGAAGCGGAGCGGATTGGAACAAGCGTACTTGGCGGGAGTAAATTTCAGTATTTCAATGTCAGCGAGGCATTCACCGAAGGGGTTGAGGTCGAACTTTCGACCCGTTCAATCGGCGGCTTCTCCGCAACAATCGGCTACGCGTATCTCAACGGCGAGGATAAGGAGACAGGTTTGGCACTGCTCAATAGATCGAAGCACAGCGGTAACCTTAAACTTGCCTATGCCAACCAAGACGCGGGTTTCAACGTAGACCTGCGCGGACGTTACGCTAGCAGGTGGGGGTTCTTCGACGATGGCGACAAGGTACTTGAAGATGAGGAGTACGCACCGAGCAACTGGATCTGGAATCTTCGAGGATCAAAGCAGATTCTCAAATGGATCAAAGCCTCCGTCGGTGTCAATAACATTTTCGACTTCAAAATTCCGACCTTTTACACCTTTACCGGGCGGTCATTCTATGGCGGGCTCTCTTTGACTTAC
>JAGWBT010000132.1:40993-50618 GCA_021295755.1 Candidatus Poribacteria bacterium | reverse complement strand
AGTTCTCGGTGGTTCGCGGAAAGATTTCATCTTTGATCGAGAGATGCTGATAGCTAATAATGACATCCCCGAACAAGGACTTCATCCGGATTCGTAAGTACCCGAACATGAGTTTACTTGGAGGGGTGGCTGCCCGGCAGGCACGTGAGGGTTAGACTCCACCCGACAGAGTGTGCAAAGATTTTTAGTCTGATACTTAAACGAAAAGCACGCACATCTTGGCATGAACTTTTAGGGCAAGACTTTCCATACCTCTGAGGTGCAGTACGGGAAAGAATTGCCCATTTTTTATGGAATATGTTAGGAAATGACTTTGGACAAAGATCAACCGAATCAAATTCAAGACCTATCCCTAAACCTTAGTTCAGATTCTCTTTTCTCTTTAACAGACAAGATAAAAGCGAGCGTTGAAGGACGGTTGAGTTGGGGTGACACTTTTGGGATGGGACTTGGCGCGAAGAATGACAAATACTTGCTCATTTGGACGCCAAAGAAATCGTCCGAAGGGCAAATTCTCCCCGGCTTCGACTCAGAGGATGGCGAGTTGACACTCAAAATGAGACCGCGGCCCGGCGCTTGGATTTCTTGGATCGATGAAGCCAAAGTTGCGACGGAGGCGAAGGATAAGAGCTAGAGCGTAACACACGTCAAGTGACGGACTTCGCCGATGGTGTTCTCAAAGATATTACCACCGTACATCTAGGCAAATCCCTGACGTTATCGGAGATGGTACAAGAGGTTTTGAAAGTTGAGTTCACGATACCAACCACTGTCAAAACCGGCGGCTATATCCTCGCGTCATCTCAAGAACCCCTATCCGGATTAGCGAAAGTCATCATTCCAGAACAGACAAATATTCATGGTGTGCATCTGAACGAGGATGAGCTGCTCAACTCAGTGACGAAAAGCGACCACGATCAGCTCTTGGTCATTCATCGGACGCATATCAAACAATATCCCGATCTGCTCGACATTAACTACTGTTTAAGGCTTAGTGAGTATTTCCAAGGTAAACCGGCACAGGAAGAGGACGGGCAGAGCAAATTGCCTCAGCCTGTACAAGGCTTAAGACCGATAGGGGTATTCCCAACGGCAGCTGTCTATAACCCGCTGTCTCCGGACAATGTCGAATTCGTTGTGACCGCTCTCAATGGTGACTACGATGCGATCCGTGAAGCTGTTACCGAATGCTCCTCGATTATGGATGAATATGTGTCGCAGGCGAATCAGTGCGCACATGAAATCATGACGAATTTCCAGGGGCGTATCGATAGTCGGCTTCAAGCACTTACGCTCCAACCGGGACAGCGGATTTATGAGAGGGTTTGGGATGACCTGGCGATTGACGAACTGCGAAATCAGCTCTTTGAATTCGGCGAATTTTTTGGAAAATATATTGATGAACACCTAGGCGAAGATAATGTAGAATCTAGAAAAGAATCGCTTAGAAATAGTATTGATTCAATCATTGAGACATGGCAACTTCAGGATTCGCGTCAAACGACTATCAGGCATCTCATCCTAGCTGGCTACAAATTGGCGAATCAAGTGCTGGATCAGGCGACCGGACTTTTCTACGATCTAGTGTTTGAAAAGCACTTTATTGAAACCGGGCTGCTCCGTACGGTTGAATTGATGGTACTTGAGGAGGGTGAACTTTTAGATGAAATTCGCTTGCCAGAGTGGACAGACAAGACAGTACGTGATCGACTTCACCGGCTCGCGCTGAATCCGGCTATCCATCCCAAACAGACTGAAAGGCTTCGGGACTTATGGATAGAATTGCTGGAGATCGCGAATTTTGCGGATAGACATCAGCAACAATTTGAATCCATTCTTAAACCGTTGTCCGACGTTCTGTTGATGCCTAAGCACTCTACTGCTCCGGGCGGAAATTCGGGAGCACGCAACATCTCGCTCCGAAGAGGGAATACCTTTGAAGGATTTGGGGTTTCGGAGAAGCTGTTTGAGTCTGTTCTGAGTCGCCTCCACGACAATTTTCCTATGATAAAACGTTGGATTCAGAATACGCCGGGAGAACGGAGCGGGCATGAACCTTATTATAGGACGTTATGGACAATACTCACTGAAGGGATAGTGCGAGAGTATCTCTGCGAAGGTTTTCAGCCAATTTGCGACATCAATCTCAGCCTCCCGTTAGAATCGAAGCGGTTGATGGATCTCGTGCTTGGTGGAAAAATTGTTATACGCAATGAGAGAGATCTAAATACGCTGAAACGGAATCTTGACCGTGCCTTACAAGCGAAAATTGGTCGTGGGCTGCAGGAGATTAGTACACCTAACATGCTGCAAATTCATAGCGATACCACCCTGTGTACACTTCGTGAAGAATTGCTAACATACCAACAGACGCTTGATAAACAACTGGTCCGTGCAACGAATCCTAAAGCCTCCAAAAAGCAAGGCAAAGGGAAAAAAGGACGGAAAAAGGGTCAGTCTCCCGAATCCGCTGCAAAAGTGATAGCAGCGATCGAGGAGGAAAAACCGAAGATTGCCGAACTTATAGAGTTCCTCAATTCCTATACCAATGCGCCACTAACGCTACTGGAGACAGCGATAACTCCACATTCTCAGCAGATCAATCAGATACGAGAGCATCAGGTGCTGAATTTTGACTTACAATCGCTGCCACCGATCGAGAATACGTGGCTGGAGAACGTGAAATCGCCCGATGAATATCCAAACTTACGTGCGTTCCTGTTTGAAAATAAGTTGCCTATTTCCACTACCGGGCGTGCATTGACGAAGTTGAGAAGGATCTTTCCTGACCCCACGGATGCAGAGGCTGCTTCGGCAAATGTGTTTGATACCGCCGTAGACCTACTCCTAGAGTTAAAAGTTCTCCAAGACGCAGGCTATGAGGGCGATCCGCTGCAACGATATGCAAGCTACATTTCTGAAAAGTTGTGGCGGTGGGAACTGACACAGATTACAGAAACAGAGTTGCCAATCCTGATTAAAGAGAAGGTGTTATCCTCGCTCATCTGTTACGAAAAGGAGGTCGAAGCACTCCTAGAATACGTTGAGCGCTACGAGCGGTTATTCGAAACAAAGCTCACCCCTGAATCTGAGATGAATAAACAGCGCGAATTGTTAGAAGAAAACTTCCAGACGCTGATTGAAACGCTTATGTGAACCTGTTTACTGAAGTTTTCAAACTCCAAATTTTGGATTGGTTGCAGTTGAAATGAAGATATGTCTCCTTGGAGGGGGAAGTTGTATTGCTCCTGTTGCATCAACAGTCGTTTGGGTGGATGATAAGCTAGTGCCACTCCGGGATACGCTCCAAGATCTAAAACAAGCAGCTGCAGTTGGGGGAGCTGACACGGAACTGCGTGTAACTCACGATTGGTCGGCACTAGCAGATTCACAGATTGTAATTCTACTTCCCCACGCATCACACCCTATTCAAGCGCAACGTCGAGCGAATACCTTGTTAGCGCAACATTTTGCTCGGCACATCAAACGTCATGCACCGAAGGCACGAGTTGTCGTCGCGATGTCTTTAGCATGTTTGCTTGCTTTTTACGTTTACCGTGAGCTTGAGGCGGAAGCAAGCCAAGTGATCGGCCTTTCCGGTGGGATAGGGTGTGCGTATCTGAAAACTCAAATTGCCCATCAGTTGGGCGTTTCTATGCAAGATGTTGCAGTTCTTGCGATCGGGAATGACGAGACGATCTACCCGCTTCCGCAATACTGTCGTGTGAATGGTATACCGTTAGGAGAGTTGTTAGGCGATAAGCAGATCGATGCGTTGACGGACGCGGTGCAGGAGAGACATAAAAAATCTAGCACCATAGATGCACCATATACGCTGGCGGCTTGGATTTCACAGATGGTCACAGCAGTTGCCTTGGATAAGAAGCGAATCATGTGCGTCAGTTCCCTGATCCAATCGAGTACGGCGCAGGTTTATCTCAATGTTCCGACCCAAGTTGGTCAGGGCGGAGCGGAATCGACTCTGCAACTCGATTTGACTGACGTTCAGCGGGAACAGTTCACCCAATTGGTAGCAAAGAGTGTTAAAGAACAACGGATATTTTAGCTGGCTTGATGCGAGGGAAGAAAAATGAGAGATATATATCAGAAAGTCATAGAATTAATTGAGTCCGACGAGATTGGTGCCTACTGTACAGTTGTGGAAACGAAAGGGTCTACGCCACAAAAGCCGGGGTCCAAGTTACTGATTTTGCCAGACCTGCGCAATGTCGGGACGCTCGGCGGCGGCTGCGTAGAGGCAGAAGCGCGGCGACAGGCGATCGGTTTGATGCAAGGAGGTGTCCCACGTCTGCTCGATTTTCAATTAGACAGCGACTACGGATGGGATGACGGTCTCATCTGCGGCGGGAATATGAAAATTTTCATTGACCTGCCCCAAACCGAACAGGAGTCGTTGATATTAACCCGGTTGCAGGAACTCTCGGAGGCAAAAATCCCGCTTGTCTCTACCACGATTGTTAAAAGTGAGATAGACGATATCCAAGTCGGCGCGAAGATGCTGTTTGCTGCCAATGGCGAAAAGGTCGGTTCGTTGGGGGATGCAGCATTGGAAACGGCAATCCAGGAAGAGTTGATGGAGGTCTTGGAGAAGGATGCGCCCGGTGTGTTTCGGTGGCAGGAGGGGGCGGTCTGGGTCTTCATGGATGCAGTGCAGCCACGTCCCACGCTGCTAATCGCCGGCGCAGGCCATGTTGGGCAAGCCCTATGCCATCTTGGCAAGTGGCTCGGTTTTGGCGTCGCAATCGTCGATGACCGTGCCGATTTTGCCTCTGAAGAACGGCTCCCCGAAGCCGACGAGATCATTATCGGCGATATTGCCGAGGAGTTGCGAAAGTATCCCGTTGACCATCTGACTTACGCCGTGATTGTCACACGGGGACACCAGCACGATGAGGAGGCACTCCACAGTGTCATTGAGTCGAATGCGCGCTATGTCGGGCTGATTGGCAGCCGTCGGAAGATTAAGCTGATTTACGATGATTTGAGAGACATGGGTATCTCAGAAGATACATTAGCGAAAGTGTATGCGCCGATCGGATTGGATATCAACTCCAAAACGGTGCCAGAGATTGCAGTGAGCATCGCTGCACAACTCATCCAGGTCCGTAATAGCACGAAACCAGACATCCATTTTGACGCGCAACCGGCGAGAATGCCCACGATTAAGGTCGGCACGTAAGCGCTACGAGGCAGAACGATGGTGACAATTCAGTTAGATGGCGACAAAAGCTACGCTGCAAAAGAGGTCACTGAGTTCGCGAAACTCGCCCTAGACTTTATCGGGGAACAGGGTTCTGACAGCGATCTCCAGTATGCTGCGTCCGATGTTTACTGGATCTTGCGAAACCTGCTTGACTATGTGAACCAACAAGCGGGCGGAGAATTTACCCTCAAACGCCTCAGAAAAGGTTCGTGGGGGTTGGAGTACAACGATAAAACATCGGCAAAACGCAAAGCCGATGAAGCTGCAAATCGAGAGATTAAGCGCACAGCGAAATATCTCGAAAAACTCAGAACTCGCCGTTCATCTTGGTAATAAACGGTTAATCGAATCTTGCTCCCGTAAATGGAGCCTCCTACCTCCGTGGGCGGGGAAGATGCCCGGCCTACCGGGTACGGCGTTGTGATATCTTGAAGCCTCTTGCCCCCGACTATCCACATAACTGATCCCCGCCGCTAGTAACTTCTGCGATAAGTGAATTGTAGGCATTGAGGAGACTTGGATCACAGATGTCGCAGAGGTTGCAGCGATAATCGTTATCGACCTGTTCCCCGAAATACTGACGTACCATCTTGCCTCGACAGCTATCCGTTCTCGCATAGCGAATCATCCGATCAAGCTGATACCGCTTGTTTTGGATATATTGCTTCCCTCCTATTTTTTCCTCAGAGATGTTATCAAATAGTTTACTCCCGTGATACAACTCAATCAACATCGTGTCCTCTGCACCGGAGTATCTTAAATCCCCATCGCTCTGGAGGTCGGTCAACTCCTCTATCAATTCGTTTGGCTGTAGGTTGTGTTCTTGGCAAAAATCTATGACTTGGATTGTTGACTGGTCCCGTAGGCTGTCCAATACCCGCGACGTGCCATTTGAATCCTTGATAAGATTTACGGATATGCTTGATGGGATGTTATACATCCTTTGGAGGAAGTCGAGTTTTTCGAGATAACTAATCCCCACCCGAATTTTGCTCTCATCAATGTCATTTGTGGATTCTATCTTTTGCACTTTGACCAGCCGGAACTTGCCGACTAGTGGCGACTTCTCGATTAGCTTTAGCAGCTTCAAAAGGTCTGGCTTGTTCGGTGCGCTCTCCTCCATAAAATGTTCGTGTAAACGCCGGTCACCTGAACAGAAGAACAGAATACACTGTGAATCCTCACCATCCCGTCCTGCACGTCCCGCTTCCTGATAATAGTGTTCGAGCGATCCCGCGATGTTCCAATGGATAACATACCGGATGTCAGGCTTATCAATCCCCATCCCGAATGCGTTGGTCGCAACCACGATTTTGATGCCGGCCTCTGTATCGTCGAAGAATGCATTTTGGACCCGCGTCCGTTCCGATTCCTCCCTAGCGCCGTGATAGAAATCAACACGGTGTCCCTTTCGCTTGAGATATTCCGCGATTTCCTCCGTCTGCCGCCGCGTACCAGCATACACAATCCCTTTCCCGGTGAGTTGTTCCAACTGCTTTGTAAGTAACTGATATTTCTCCGGTTCGCCCGGCACCTCGCAAACGCTGAACTTTAGATTAGGACGCTCTACACTCTGGATTATGGTCTCGCATTTCTCAACTTGGAGTTGGTTTACAATGTCCTCCTGCACCTCTGGTGTTGCGGTCGCTGTGAATAGTGCGGTTGAACCGGGCTTCACCGCTTGGATAGCGGTCCGAAGTGCAAGATAAGCCGGTCGAAAATCGTGCCCCCACTGAGAGATGCAGTGTGCCTCATCAACCACGAACAGCGAAATCTTATGCGATCTTAAGGTATTCAAAAATCGGCGGCTCCGGAACCGTTCGGGCGACACATACAACAGCTTAATTTCACCGTCCACCAATCGCTTCAATTCCTGTCCATATTCTTCAGGGGACAAGCTGCTATTCAGTAAGCCTATCGAATCAATTCCCCTTCCTTGCAAGGTATCTACTTGATCTTTCATCAACGAGATTAACGGCGAAATAATCACTGTAAGCCCGGGTAACATCAGGCCCGGCAACTGGTAACAGATAGATTTTCCAAACGCAGTTGGAAAAGCACCGAGCAGATTTTTGCCCAATAGAAGTTTCTCAATTACCTCACATTGCCCCTCACGGAAATCGTCATATCCGAAATGCTGCTTCAACGCTACCCGTGGGTCTGGTAGATCATTCGAGATACTGTTTGGTGCTTTACTCCTTTGCTTAAACCAGTTATCAATTATTGTACGGATTATGGTGATAATCAATGGGAAACTCCTTTCTTCGGCCAAACAGGCGATGAATCACTCAACTACGTCCGGGGCGATTAAAATGCCGCAAAAGTAATGAAAAATCAGCACTGTTTATTTTTTACACACCATAGTAAGGAATTGGTATAATATCAATGAGTACTAACATCATTTTTTTGACAAATTGAGGTGGGTGTGCTATGCTCTTGAACCTATAACAGCATCCCCCTTTCAATATGGAGATCCACCTATGGCAACAGACTCAACTGTAGCAGTTGAAGATATAGAGGTATTTGCGGACGACTTAAACCCCCAGGCGGCTGCAGAAACATTTAAGAAACATGGTGCGCTCGTTGTCCGTGGGCTAATGAAACCGTACATCGATGAGATCCACCGAGACATTGAGGCGGCTGCCGCCGAATCAATCGCTGGACTTGATTCAGCAGAAGAAATTGTGGAGGGTTGGCGAACGCCAAACGGGACCCTGTTTTTACCCGCACCGCCCGGCTACTCCCGTGATAAACAGATCATGGTCTTAGCAATCAACTATCATACCAGCGCTGCGTTTTTCCATTCCGCACTCGATGAGCGTGCGTTAGACCTTGTTGAGGCGATTCTGGGGCAGGCTGTCGAGGTTTACGGCAACGGCCAGTGCCTTTATAAAGAGCCGGTCGGTGGGCATCCAAAGCATCTGCATCAGGATTCCGCCTACTTTGAACACCGCTATGAAGGTCCCGTGGGAATTCTGAACTATGTGGTGGATACCGATCTGGTAAATGGGGCGCTGCACGTCGTCCCCGGCTCGCACCGACTCGGTCAACTCAAGCATATTGATACCTTTTCGCACCAATGGCCCTGGGAACGGGCGCTGCCGATCGTTGGTGAAGCGGGAGACTCCATCTTTTTCCACGTCAAGATGATTCACGGCTCCAAGCAGAACCACTCAAACAAGCCGCGTCCGGTGTTCATTAACCGTTACCGGCGGGTAGATGATTACGTTGTTATTGGTGGCACCACCACTGCAAACCGTGCAGAATCAGAGAAACGCGCTGCCGAAGCGAAGAGAACGAATGAAGACCGTGGGCTGATGGTTCGCGGCTTTCGTCCCTACACCGAAGAATGAGAAGTTTGGTAGGCACTGTTTCCAACTGTGCCTATGCGGTGCGGTTGGAAACCTCGCCTACCGGGGGCGAAAGTGTCTATTTTTTTAGACTTCACCATGAAAAATGAAAAGGGGCTCCATCAGCGGAAAATGAAACCGATCGATCTCGTCCACAACAAAACCGCCCTTATCGTCGAGAGCCTCGCAAGACTGGAGGGTGTGCGAGCGATCTTGTGCTTCGGTTCGTATGCGATGAGCACGTTTGATGAATACTCGGATCTAGATCTTTTCGTGTTCTGCGAACCTAAAGTTGTATCAGCGTCGGAGAGGCGGCGAATCTTAGAAGATGTCCAAGGTGTTAGCCACTTTGAGGAGAGCGACACCGCTGCGGGGTGGGATAATCAGTGGTCTCCACAAGGCGATTCTTTCCGCATGAATGAGATTCTGTTTGAGATTTCGTATAACACGATGGACTGGATTAGTACCGTTGTCAGGCGGGTCACACAGGAGGGGGCGACCTCTATTCCTGAACAAAAATTCCGGCCTTATACGATGCTTGGGCTTTTGGAAAACGGTATCATTCTGTATGATCCTTGCTCATGCTTGAAACGTCTTATTGGTTGCCTCTATCCTTATCCGGCTCGACTCAAACAAAGGTTGATTTCAGACAGTTTACACACGCTGAAAGATTGTCTTGCGGAACTTAAGGACGGGAGCAAGAGAGGATTTGGTCTCACATTTTTCCATTTCTTTTTTCACAGAATGTGTGATGCACTTTACACCTTTTTGTTTGCCGCTAATGAAAAATATGATCCAGCGGTCAAACGGTCTGAGGTGGAATACGAAAAGCTGAGGGTATTACCTCCCAATTTTCTTGAAAGATACGCCAAACTCCTTGAGGGACCCTTCGATGAGAACGGGAGGCAGCGAACTATTCGTGAACTAGAAACCCTTATCACCGAGATTGAGATGCTGATTAACGTATAAACTAATTTACCAAAAAATCCTTTAGGTCTAAAGCCCAAGCATTTGTGCTTTGGATACAGATTGCTTTAGCACGGTTTTGCGT
>JAGWBT010000132.1:17630-40664 GCA_021295755.1 Candidatus Poribacteria bacterium | reverse complement strand
TGTGTCTATACGGGAGACGGATATTCTCAAAGCAATGCGAGAATCCCAATCCTTGAGGGTTGGGAGTAGGTCAAACAGAGGAGAGAATTATGGGGTTGACTGAAGAGGAACGTTTCCGTTTCGATTTGACCGGTTTTCTGATACGTCCAGCTATTCTTACACCAGATGAGATTGCTGGGATTAGGGATCAGATATACCATATCCACCACGATCCAGAATCGTTACCTCTAGAACATCGCGCTGTGCCGAGTGGTCCGTCGAGTGTGCTAATTGATCACCCAAAGGTCATTGACGTGCTGCACAAAATTATTGGACCCGATATTCGGCTTGAGAACAGCTACTGTGTCTGGCGTCGAAAAGGGGAGGCGCACGGAGACCTTCACGGCGGAGGACCCCAACAGGCGGACCCTATCTTCGGCTACCGCGTTCGGAACGGACGGATTCATGCGGGAATGGTACGGGTTGTCTTTGAACTGACCGATGTTGGCAAGGAGGATGGTGGGACACATTTCATTGTCGGCAGCCACAAGGCGAATTTTCCGATGCACCCGGATCATATGTCGTTGGAGCCGGGGAAGCGAAGTCCGTTCTTGATGAGCTATGACTGCCCAGCCGGTAGTGCGGTCTTTTTCACGGAAAACCTCTGTCACGCAGGTCCCATCTGGCAGCGGGAAGAGCCGCGCGTGACGGTGCTCAATGCCTACGCCCATCTTGCCACCCATTGGCACCGACTTACGATTCCCCCTGAAGTGATAGCTGGACTGCCACGAGAAAAGCAGGCATATTTCCGTGAGCCGTGGGTTGCTGATTTCCGTACCCGTCCAGCAACCCACAATACAATGGAACGTTTTATCGACAACGATGAACTGTCGGTGAATACCGATCACCGCCCCTGAACCCAATATCTGGAGGGTAGTGCTATGGGCATGACCGAAGAGGAGCGTTTCCGGTTTGACTTAGCCGGTTTTTTAGTCCGCCCGGCGATTCTGACGCCTGATGAAGTTGCTGCAATCGTTGACCAAGCCGACCGGATCCGGCACAATCCTGAATCCTTACCGCCGGAGCATCAAGCCATTCCGGGTGGTGCCGCAAGTCTATTGATTGATCACCCAAAGGTGATTGAGGTGCTACACGAAATCATCGGTCCCGATATCCGGCTTGAGGCTTGTGGGTTGACTTGGCGAATGAAGGGGGAGTCGCACGGCGAACTGCACGGCGGTGCACGGGGACAGGCGGATCCGATTTTCGGTTATCGTGTCCAGAATGATCGGATTCACGCTGGGATGGTACGAGTGGTTTTTGAACTGACCGATGTGAAGAAAGAGGACGGCGCGACCTGTTTCATCGTGGGCAGCCACAAGCGAAACTTCCCGATGCATCCGGATCATATGTCGTGGGAGGATGGGAAAGAGAGCGAGTTTTTAATGCGTTACGAATGCTCTGCGGGTAGTGCCATCTTTTTTACGGAGAACCTCTGTCATGCGGGACCTGTCTGGAAACGTGATACGCCGCGTATTGCCATTCTCCATGCTTACGCCCATCTTGCCACCCATTGGCATCGGTTGACGATTCCACCCGAAGTGATGGCGGGTTTGCCGCGTGAAAAGCAGGCATATTTCCGTGAGCCGTGGATTGCCGATTTCCGAACTCGCCCGGCGACTCATAATACAATGGAACGTTTTATAAACAACGATGAGCCATCGGTGAATACCGATCACCGGCCTTGAGCCTGAAAACGTGGATATGGAGGAAGCGATATGGGGTTGACCGAAGAGGAACGTTTCCGGTTTGACTTAACCGGTTTTTTAGTCCGTCCGGCGATTTTGACACCCGATGAAGTTGCTGCAATCGTCGATCAAGCCGATCGAATTCAGCACAATCCTGAGTCCCTACCGCCGGAGCATCGAGCCATTCCGGGCGGTGCCGCAAGTGTGCTGATTGATCACCCAAAGGTTGTCGAGGTATTGCACGAGATCATCGGTCCCGATGTCCGACTGGAGGCTTGTGGGTTGACTTGGCGGTTAAAGGGGGAGTCGCACGGTGAACTGCACGGCGGTGGGCCGGGACAAGCGGATCCTATCTTTGGCTATCGTGTCCAGAACGGTCGGATTCACGCTGGGATGGTACGGGTTGTTTTTGAACTGACTGATGTGAAGAAGGAGGACGGTGCGACCTGTTTCATCGCCGGCAGCCACAAGGCAAACTTCCCGATGCACCCGGATCATATGTCGTGGGAGGACGGGAAAGAGAGCGAGTTTCTGGTGCGCTACGAATGTCCGGCTGGCAGCGCCATCTTTTTTACGGAGAACCTCTGTCATGCGGGACCGATCTGGAAACGCGATACACCACGGGTCGCCATTCTCCACGCGTATGCACATCTTGCTACGCATTGGCATCGGCTGAAGATTCCACCCGAGGTAATGGCAGGCTTGCCGCGTGAAAAGCAGGTTTATTTCCGCGAGCCGTGGATTGCCGATTTCCGAACTTCTCCCGCAACTATTAATACGATTGAACGTTTTATGGGTAACGATGAACCGCCGGTAAATACAGATCATCAACCTTGAAGCAAAAGGACGGGATGCGTGAAACGTGATATAAGGAGATATTGATGCTTACAGATGCAGAAAAAGCCCAGCTTGATGAACACGGCTTTGTACTATTGGAAAATGCTATCACAACCGCTCAAGCGGACGCGCTGCGCCAACGATCGATTGCTCTCGCCGAGCAGGAGCGGGAAGTGTTAGGGGAGCATGTGTATCTGGACGACAAGGCGCAACGGGTGTGGAATCTGGTGGACAAAGACGAGTTGTTTGAAAACGCAATTCAGTATCCGCCCGTACTCAGCGCGATAGAATATCTACTCGGCGAGGATTGTACGCTCAGTTCGTTTACTGTGAACATTATCGGACCCGGTGCGCCGGAGGGCGGGCTTCATATTGATCACCCTTTGAGCGCGATGCCAACTCCCCGTCCGAGTTTTGCCCTTTCTGCCAATAGCGTCTGGTTTCTCGATGATTTTACACTTGAGAACGGTGCGACCCGCTGTGTCCCCGGCAGTCACCGCCGACTGGAATCCCGTCCCGAACCGGGCGTTAGCTACGACGACGAACTACAGATCACCGGTCCGAAGGGTTCGGTGATGATTATCAACGGATCCCTTTGGCACGCCTCGTCCGCTAACCACACCGATAAGGCTCGCGTCTGCCTGCTCGGTTTCTTCTGTCGTGCTTTTATGAAGCCGCAGCAAGATCAGCAGAAGATCGTTTCCGAAGAAGTCGTTGCCCGTGCGACACCAACATTGAAGCGGCTGCTCGGCTATGACTCCATGCCTAATACGAATGCGTGAGTTTGTAGACATTGAGGGGAAAGCTATGCCAACCGCTTTTGAAGCAATTGACAGATGGATTGATGAGGCACGCGCCAAGTTGGAAAATGGTGGGCTTCAGAAGGGAGATCTGGATCAGCTTCACCAGATTATCAGTGCAAATCGGAAGGGTACGCGACAGCGGCTGCTCTATCTCCATGCGTCAACGCCGGGCATCCGCTCTCAGGTTATCGGGATGGCGTTGCACGAGCCGGTGGAGGGTTCGGTGACGGAGATTGTGGTCGAGGAGCAGGAGTGGCCCTACAATACTGTACACGACGCAATTCTGGACGGCTGGCAGGTCATCCACTTTCCGGATCAGCGGACAGAATTTGATGACCGGGAAATTGACATCTTGGGCTACGAATTTATCCTGCAAAAATTGGAGGTTTATGATGGCTGACAAACCGTATCTATTGAGCGACGACGAAATCATCTCTTTTATCATCCATGGCTCGCATATTGTTGAGGCTGATTTCCCCGAAGGCTTCAACGAGTCAATTTACGCGGAGCTTGAGGCGTTGGATATCCAGCGAAATAATCCGGGCGATGGGATTCTGGACAAAGTTCCGAAACTCTATCAGGTCTACGACCATCCCAAGGTGCGCGGTGCGCTGGTGAGCCTGCTCGGCGAAGATGTTCAGATGAACGGTCATCGTCACTGCCATGTGAATCCGCCCGGCACACGGAGTCAGACATGGCATCAAGACGGCACCAACAAACGGCATCATCGCATCCAAACTGTTTTGGCGATGTACTATCCCCAAGATGTGCCTGCGGAACTGGGACCGACGGTGATTATGCCCGGAACGCACTTCCGCAATGCCCCGACGGATCGCATGGCGACCTATGCCAACTTCCGTGAGCAGGTTCCCCTCACCGTCAAGGCAGGGACAGTAGCGATCACGCACTACGACATCTGGCACGCCGCAGCTGCCAATCGTGGGGCGAAGACGCGCTACATGCTCAAGTTCCTTTTCACTCGCGACAGTGAACCGAAATCGCCAAGCTGGAACCATCATCCTGAAGAGGCTGCTGCTTCGATGCGTCGCTTTAGCTTTGAGCGGGCGTGTGCCTGTTCCCAATCCGATCACTACAAGGAACGTGGGTTGCGTATGGAAATGTGGGAACACCTTGTTGGGAAAACTGTGCAATAAAAGGAGACTCGCCCATGAAATTGAGTTGTTGTGCAGGACTTGCCTCCTTTGTTCCGCAAACGGTTGATGCCAAGCAGTTGGACACGGGTGCAGCCTACAAACCCTTAAAACCTTATCGGATGCTAAGTGTGATTTCTTTGAATTCGGTGTGGGGATGCTCTGCCCTGAATCTCCAAGATCCCTTTTCGAAGAGTTCAAGGATATAGTCTCCGATTACTCTTTGCGGGCAGAATGCTTTAATAGCTTTATTCCCGCCGATCTAAAAGTGACAGGGCCAGATGTTGACAAGGCGCGGCTGGACAACTATTTGGCTGCAGCGACTGAGCGCGCAGCTGAACTTAGCGGCGAGATTATTGTGTTCGGGAGCGGTGGTGCCCGGCATGTGCCGGAGGGCTTTTCTCGCACACGAGCACATGATCAGATCCTTGAGTTTTTGGAAGCTGCCGCCAATTACGCAGGGGAACATGAGCTTGTCATCGCCATCGAACCCTTGAACCGTTCAGAGACAAACATGATTAATAGCATCGCCGAGGCGGCCCAGTTTGCCGACGAACTTGGTGAACCGGAAGTTCAAATACTCGTTGACTTTTATCACCAGATGCTTGAAGACGAAGCGTTTGATGAAATCGTCCGTGCAGGAGAGCGGATTGTGCATGTGCATGTCGCAGACACGGATCGCCTCTATCCGGGCAGCGGTAGATACGATTACCAGCTTTTTGCCAAAAGCCTCGCTGATGCTGGATACAACAAACGGGTTTCTGTGGAGTGCAATTTTCGGGATTTTGATAAGGAAGTGTCTCAATCAATTCAGTTTCTGCAGAAGGTGTTCAATGCAGCCCAGTGAAATTCAGGTATAATGAAGGCTTGAACTCACATTTGAGCCTTGATACAACGGGATATTTTACTTGACACGACTATAGTCCAATGCTATAATCTAACGCATTCTTGAGCAGTATGGTGACGTCCGGGAGTGAGATTGCGATAGAGATCGATTAACTCAAAACCCGGAGGAATTATCGGTTACAGATTCAAATCTTAGAAGCAAAATCCTTTTGGAGCTAATAAAACGAGATGGGGTGCTATTTCCCACCGGTATAGTGATAGCCCTCATCCCGTAATTCTAAAGATAAATACCGAGGTAAGGTTACTATGGCTACGATCAAGAATCCATCCGAAAAGAAAGATTCAGAAAATTCCCTTGACGAGATGCAGGATCAGGCGAATCTATCCGCACCGTCTTCAGAGCGGATTTCTTCTGAAAGAAAGATTCGTGAGCTAACGTTCACTATTGAGTCGCTGGAGAGCGAAATTGATGATTTGAGAAGACGCTTAAACGCTGCGCCTTCCGACGATGTTGAAGTTCGTCTCTACGAAATGACCCGCGACTTAATGCACGCACACCGTAGAAATCGCAAGTTGACCAGCACCCTTCAAGAAGCGAAAGAGAAGCTGGAACAGTTGAAGGAGAAGGTTGAACAACTCAGTGCCCCACCGAACAACTACGGCGTTTACCTTCAATCAAACGACGATGGGACTCTTGACATTGACCTTGGTGGCAAAAGGTGGCGCGTCAATGCGGATCCGGAGATTAACACCGATCAGCTCCAAAAAGGTCAAGAAGTCATCGTCAACGGTGTGATGAACGTTGTGAGTGTAAGGGAATTTGAGCGGCAAGGTGAAGTGGTCAAGGTCAAGGAGATGCTTGACGATAACCGTGTGCTTGTGAATCTACGCGCGGATGAAGAGCGGGTTGTGGAAATATCGGATCCGCTCAACAAGGACGAGGAACTTAAGTTTGGGGATAATGTTATGCTGAACCCGGTCACCGGGATGGTTATGGAGAAACTGCCCAAACTTGAAGTTGAGGACCTGCTGCTTGAAGAGGTGCCAGACATTAGATACTCGGATATTGGTGGATTGAATGACCAGATTGAGGCGATTCGGGACGCTATTGAAACGCCTTACCTCTACCCCGATGAATACAAGGAATTCCAGTTAAAGCCTCCGAAAGGTGTGCTACTCTACGGTCCCCCCGGCTGTGGAAAAACGTTAATTGCCAAGGCAGTCGCCAACAGTCTAGCTACTAGGGTCAGAGAACAGACAGGTAGAGATGATGTTGAGAGTTATTTTATCAATATCAAGGGTCCAGAGCTACTCAATAAGTATGTTGGCGAAACGGAACGGAAGATTCGAGAGGTATTTCAGAAAGCCAAGGACAAATCCAAAGAAGGGGTTCCGGTCATTATCTTCTTTGATGAAATGGATTCGCTTTTCCGGTCCAGAGGCATGGGCATTTCGTCCGATATGGAATCGACAGTAGTGCCTCAATTCCTCGCTGAGATCGACGGCGTCGAAGGGCTCAGAGATGTGGTTGTCATCGGTGCAAGTAACCGCCAAGATCTCCTAGACCCCGCAGTTTTACGGCCCGGTCGGTTGGACATCAAGATCAAGGTCGATCGTCCCGAAGCTGAGGGTGCGAAGGATATTTTCGCCATATACCTGACACCTGACCTGCCGATTGCCCCGTCAGTGTTAGAAAAATTCAGTGGCGATCGCGAAAAAGCGGTTCAATCTCTGTCGGAGCAAGCGATTGAGAAGATGTATGCGACCACCGATGAAAACAAGTTCATCGAGGTGACTTACAACCGTGGGGAGCGTGAGACGCTCTACTTCAAGGACTTTGCGAGCGGTGCGATGATTGAAAACGTCGTTGATCGTGCCAAAAAGATGGCAATCAAACGGTTGATTGATTCTGAAGGGAGAGAGAAGGGCATTACCCTTGACGACCTCGAAATGGCGATCCAAGAAGAGTATAAGGAGAATGAAGATCTGCCTAACACCACCAATCCTGATGATTGGGCGAAGATATCGGGGCGGAAAGGCGATCGAATCGTCAACATTAAGGCGTTGACCCACGAGCCAGAGCCGAAAAGACGGGATGTAAGAACCGTCAAAGGTGGCGCTTACCTCTAAGACACATTATGACCGTACCAACGATTATGGGGACCGAAACCGAGTATGGCATTTCGGTCAAAAATGCGCGAGATCCGGATCCGGTTGCGGCTTCAACGCTTGTCGTCAATATCTATAAAGACCGTGGGATCAAAGGGATCACTTGGGACTACGATCAGGAAAGTCCATTGATGGACGCTAGAGGGTTCGTCTCTGAAGGGGAGACGGATATCCCGGATCAGGAAAACAATAGCCTCATCAACGATGTCCTCGCCAATGGTGGGCGGTACTATGTTGATCACGCACACCCAGAGTATTGTACCCCGGAATGCACCAATGCACGCGATCTGGTTAAATATGAGAAGGCGGGGGAATTGATCTTAGATTTGAGTCGTCTGGCTGCCCAAGACTTGTTGCCCACGAATCAAGAGATTATTATTTATAAGAACAACAGCGATTATAAAGGTCACAGCTACGGTGCCCACGAAAATTATCTGATGTCTCGGAATGTTCCTTTCCAAGATATTGTTGATGGATTAACGCCTTTTCTCGTGACGCGGCAGCCGATTACAGGGAGTGGTAAGGTTGGCGCGGAAAATGGCGCAGCGGAAACGGATTATCAAATCTCGCAGCGTGCAGATTTTTTTGAGACTGAAGTTGGATTGAGCACAATGGTGGCGCGTCCAATTATCAATACGCGGGATGAGCCGCACGCTGATGAGATGATATACCGCCGGTTGCACGTGATCGTCGGCGACTCCAACATGTCTGAATTTTCCATCTATCTGAAGGTGGGAATTACGGCGGTTGTGCTGCAACTCATCGAACAGGGGGTTGTAGGGGATCAGTTCCGGCTCTCTGACCCTGTTTTGGCGATCAAGACGGTATCACGTGATCTCTCTTGTAAAGAACCTTTGGTTTTAGAGGATGGTCGGAAATGGACACCCATTGAGGTTCAGCGCGAATATCTTGAGTTGGCGCACAAACATATTTCCACAGAGGATTCGTCTGAGGTCGTGCAAGATGTGATGAAGACATGGGAATTTGTTCTCGACCGCCTCGAAGAAGATCCGATGAGCCTAGATCGACACCTCGATTGGGTGATTAAGAAACGGTTGATTGATGCGTACTTGCGACGCCACAATTTAGATCATTCAGATCACCAAGCGCGGATGTTAGACCTGCAATATCACGACATTCGTCCGAATAAAGGGCTTTACGCGAGGTTGTTGAAAAACGGACGTGTTGAACGACTCCTCGAACATGAGGAGATTGTTCAAGCGATTAATAATCCACCTGTTGATACACGTGCCTATTTTCGTGGTATGTGTCTACAAAAATATCCCAACGAGATTCACAGCGCGAGCTGGAATTCAATGATTTTTTGTACTGACGATTCTTCTTTAGATAAAATCTTAATGGATCGGCCGCACTTCGGAACGCAGGAGATGACGGGTGATCTGTTGAGAGACTGCACGGCTGCAGAACTGGTTCAAGCCATTCTCACATCCAACCATTAGAAGGAGGGAAGTAACATGCCAGCCGAAAAGCAACAGGAACAAAGAGAAAAACGGACTCAGGATACTGAGGAAGTCCAACCGGATCAAGAGGTCGTAGAGCAAGGCGAAGAGATTAAAGAGGATCTCGATCAAATCCTTGATGAAATCGACGAAATCTTGGAAGAGGACTCAGAAGAATTTGTCGAGAATTACATTCAGCGAGGAGGAGAGTAGTGGTCTTTAGCGGCTCCGATCATAGAACCTCCGATTTCCTTGAGCTCTTGCAAAGGGAACGTCCGGAGCTTCTATCAAGGTTTGGTACAGAGGCGTTCGGTACAACACCTCGGCCAGACTCACCCGCTGCAAACTGGAAAGGACAACGCTTGCCAACTCCCAGTTTGGTGGATTTTTATGATAGTCTGCTTGAAGGAACAACTATATTAGCCGCTGTTTATAACGAGGGGGTTATCATCGCCGGAGACCGTCAGGCGACGGCGGGATTCCAAGTGGGGGAACGACGTATCCGGAAAGTCTATGAGGTAGATACCTACTCAGCTATCGCTATTGCGGGTGTCGCCGGACCGGCGATGGAAATGGCGAAGCTTTTCCAGGTTCAGGTGGAGTTCTATGAAAAGATAGAAGGCTCGCCGTTAAGCCTTGAGGGCAAAGCCAATTCGCTGTCAAATATGGTCAAATCCAATTTGCCTATGGCGTTGCAGGGATTGGTGGTCGTTCCGATTTTCGTGGGGTATGACCTGAAGCGGAAACAGGGGAAGATCTTCAAATACGACGCAATAGGGGGGCAATACGAAGAAAGCGAATACTATGCCACTGGATCCGGTGGTAAGGATGCGCAAGCAACGCTGAAAAAGCTGTATAGCCCCGATATATCCCGTGAAGGTGCCCTTCAGATAGTTGTGGAAGCGCTTTGGGATGCCGCCGATGAAGATGTGGCTACAGGGGGACCTGATTTTATTCGGGAAATTTTCCCAACAATTAAAATTATTGATTCGACGGGAATCTCGGATATACCGGATGCAGAGGTTAAGGACCTCTATACGGAGCTACTTGACAAACTCCGTAATTAACCCCCACTAGTTGAGCCGCTTTGAGGACTACTGATAATCGATACCTGCAATTTGATGGAGGAGTAGATGCCTGCACCGTATTACGTGTCGCCCGAGCAAATCATGCAGGAGAAAGAGGATTTTGCTCGGAAGGGGATCGAGAAGGCAAAAGAGGTTATTGTTCTAGAATACCGCGACGGTATTCTGATGGTCGCAGAAAATCCGTTGGCAACGGTCTTCAAGATTTCAGAAATCTATGATAGGATTGCACTTGCAGCGACTGGGCTCTATCCGGACTATGAAGCCCTACGATATGCCGGGATTCAGGGTGCTGAAATCAAGGGGTTTACCTTCAACCGTGAAGATGTTACGGCGCGATGGCTCGCAAATCAGTATTCGCAGCAGATTGGTGCAATATATCGACAACCTGATATGAAGCCGCTTGAAGTAGAAATTCTGCTATGCGAGATCCGTGAAGATGCTTCGTCGAACAATAGAATCTATCATCTATCTTTTGATGGTACATTTTGGGAAGACAATCAATATACCGTCATCGGCGGGAGAGCAGACGAAATCGCAGGCATCCTCGAAGATGAGTATAGCGACGATTTGGATTTGAACGGTGCTGTGAGACTTGCGGCAAGAACCTTTGAAAGAATCGAAGCGGCAGTTGACGAGGCGGAGCGATACCAAGTGGCGGCTGAGACAATAGAAGCAGCCGTACTCGACGAAACTCGAAATCGGCGCAAATTTAGGCGTTTGCTTCCCGAAGAACTTAGTGAGATTTTGAGCGCATGAATCGAAGGATTTATGGTCTAGAAAACGAATATGGGATCATCTGCACGTCGGATCGACGCGGTGGAAAAGCGTTATCAATCCAAAATGCGGTGATGTATCTCTTTCGCGAGATTATTTCGGGGCGGATGTATCCGGACGTTTTTCTGGAGAATGGCGCTCGGTTCTATCAGGACATCGGCTGCCACCCCGAATATGCGACACCTGAATGCGATAACGTGAGTGACCTTGTCAGCCACGATAAAGCTGGTGAGCGAATTATAGAACGGCTTTCTGTTGCGGCAGAGCGGAAAATGCAAGCCGATGGCTTTCTTGGACGGATTTCGGTTTTCAAGAATAATACCGATACGCCCGGCAACACATACGGCTGCCATGAGAACTACCTGATGGATCGCCGTGTGAGTTTTCGCCAACTTGCCTCGCAACTCATTCCCTTCTTTGTAACGCGCCAAGTCTTTGCCGGGGCGGGGAAGGTCAAATCCACCAACCGCGGTGGATACGCCATCTCCCAACGGGCGCAACATATCCGTGAAGAAATCTCAATTGCAACGACAACAGCGCGGGGCATCATCAATACGCGCGATGAGCCGCATGCGGACCGAGAAAAATATAGGCGCCTACACGTGATCGTCGGCGATTCTAATATGTCGGAGTTCGCTACCTACCTCAAGATCGGTACAACGGCAATCGTCTTGCGGATGATTGAAGATAACTTTATCAAGCAGCGTCTCGCGTTGCGCGATTCTGTCCGAGCGATTCAGCAGATCTCCGAGGATATCACTTGTACCCGGAAAATCGAATTGGAAAACGGTAAACGGCTTTCAGGCGTCGAGATGCAGTGGGAATACCTTGAGTGCGCCAAGCAGTATTTTGAGCAGGCAGAATCGGATCCAATCACCGATCAGATCATGGCACGGTGGGAATATGTGCTGACCTGTCTAGAAACTGATCCGATGCAGCTCGACCGGGAGCTTGATTGGGTCATCAAGAAGAAATTGATTGAAACCTATGTGGAGAGTCGGCAACTCAAGTGGAACTCCGCCAAGGTTATGATGCTTGATCTACAGTACCACAATATTCGACCCGATTTTGGATTGTATTACAAGCTCGAAAAAGATGGACGCGTTGAACGAATCGTCAGCGATGATGAGGTAGAACACGCGATGCATCACCCACCGGAAACCACTCGCGCGAAGTTCCGCGGTCGTTTTGTAAAGCTGGCAAACGAGCGAAAGATTCTTTGTGGTGTTAATTGGAGCTATATCCAACTGTACGAACCCTACCAAAAACTCTTCCTTTCTACGGATCCCCTGCAAGCCGAATATGAAGAAGCTAGCCGGATGATTTATTCGATTTAGCGCCTGTCCCGATGAATCGGGATTAATCTCTGAAGGTTGTCATTCTACGGGTAAATACCCCCAAGATCGGTTGATTTTGCCTCTAAACTGACAAAAGATGACTGTCTCACCTACTTTTCAAACAAGTCCTCAACTATGGAGGATTTAACGGTGAAAAGACGTTTAGTTGCCTTTCGCATGAAAGTTACATTGCTACTGTTGCTGGTTTGTGTTTCTATTGCTTTGGTGAGTTGCGATATAATACAGGAGGCCTTAATCCCTGCGATGCCATCGCAACAGGCAATTGCGATCATTGGTTCGGCGAGTGGAAGTAACCTGGCCGGAACAGCAATTTTTACACAGAACGGCGATACAATCACGCTCACTGTCGAGATCCAGAACGTATCTCCGGGGCTTCACGCCGTGCATATTCACGAAAAAGGTGATTGCAGTTCGCCCGATGGCACATCCGCTGGTGGCCATTGGAATCCCACCAACGTCCCTCACGGAAAATGGGGAGAGGGTGAATTTCACCTCGGAGACATCGGCAACATAACTGTCGGTGAGGATGGTGCAGGCAAAATTGAGTTGGCAACAAACCTTTGGGAAATGGGCACCGGTTCCGATCTAGATATTGTTGGAAGAGGCATTATTGTCCATGCGGGAGCCGATGATTTTACCTCACAGCCTTCAGGTGCTGCTGGCGCACGAATCGGTTGCGGGGCGATTCAGTTGGCAAACTAGTCTTGGCGATTACATTTTTGAATCGAGACAGGTTCCGGCGCATCTGCACCGGGAGTCCTCAATAGCCAAGGATTTTACCAAAAACGCTTCCTTTCTCACACCGCTTTTAACGAGTGGAACGTGGAGTAACCAACTGGAGGAAATAATTGATGTATAGAATAAGCATAGGAATGGTGTTGCTACTCGTCGCCGGACTAATGTTTTGGATCTCGGTTTGGTATTTGATAGCCCCTCGGCTGCTGGCAGACCGAGTCCCTCTTTTAGTGCTGATATTTCGCCTATCCTTACAGAACGATGTGCCATCGCAGAGTGCCATGTCGTTGATGGACCGCACGATATCGATCTCCGCACGTATGATACCCTCATGAAGGGTGGAGACGAAGGGGTTATCGTTATTACAGGCGATGCGAGAGAGAGCGAAATCATCGAAGAAATTGCGGAGGGCAAGATGCCCCCTGAAGGACCTCCGTTGGATGCAGCTCAGATTCAACTCATCATTGACTGGATCAACGAGGGTGCTAAGAACAACTAATCCTTATCAAAAGTGCTTCCTTGCCACATATCCCTTGTGAGTGGAATGTGAAGAAGCTAGATGGAAGCAATGATTGATGTATAGAATAAAAATAGGAATTGCGTTGCTGCTTGTTGCTGGGTTGATGTTTGGCTGTGGAGGTGATGACGTAACAACAGGCGATGGTCACGACCATGTGCACGGCGATGAAGGTGATGACTTTGATACTGCTGTCAGTAATCTTGGATTGGTATTTGACGATTTTAGTGCTGATATTTCGCCTATCCTGACAAGCCGATGCGCCACCGCAGGTTGTCATGTCGCTGGTGGACCACACAATATCGATCTCCGCACGTATGACACCCTCAGTGCAGGAGGAGACGGTGGGGCTATCGTCATTGCAGGTAATGCGAGGGAAAGCGAAGTTGTCAAACAGATTGTCCAAGGTAGAATGCTCCCTGGTGGACCGCCTCTAGAGGCAGCCTAGACCCAACTCATCATTGATTGGATTAATGAAGGGGCTAAGAACAACTAGGCTCTTGCAGCATCGTAGAAACAGTTTCTGTCCGAGATTTACCCCATGCCTTCTGATAGCGGTGAGTCGTGGGGTTCGCTAAACTGATGCGCATGTAGTTTCAACCCTATCAAATGTCCCTCCCTTCGTGGAGGGATTTTCTTTGTTCAATCTTTTGTGTTAGTCACATTACTAAGGAAATGATAATCCTGAAGACGAAGTGACGATGATTGTATAGATAGTTTTTTACGTATTACTCGTTACGCATTATTTTTTTAAGGAGGTCTTGAATGGCTCAAGATAAATACGTTTACTTCTTTGGCGGCAGTCAAACCGATGGCAGCGCGAAGATGAGAAGCCTGCTCGGCGGTAAAGGTGCCAACCTCGCCGAAATGACCAGTTTAGGTATTCCGGTTCCGCCCGGTTTCACAATATCGACGGAAACTGGCAGGTTATATCATGAAAACAATAATCAGTATCCCGACGGACTTGACGAACAGATTGATGAAAACTTACGAAAGCTAGAAGTAGCGATGGATGCAAAGTTCGGTGACACCGAAAATCCACTACTCGTTTCTGTGAGATCCGGAGCGGCGGTTTCGATGCCCGGTATGATGGATACCATCCTCAACCTCGGCTTGAACGACGATGCGGTCAAGGGACTGACTGCAAAATCCGGGAATGAACGTTTCGCTTATGATGCCTATCGTCGATTTGTGCAGATGTTCGGGGATGTCGTACTTGGTGTCGAACACGATGCGTTTGAGCATCTCTTGGAAGCGAAGAAAGCAGCAAAAGGCGTCGAACTTGATACGGAGTTGGATGCGAACGATCTGGTGGAATTGGTTTCCGAGTTCAAGGCACTTGTCAAGGAGGAGACGGGATCGGATTTCCCTGATAACCCGCGTCGTCAACTCGACATGGCGCGTGACGCAGTCTTTGAATCGTCAAACAATGAGCGAGCGACCATCTACCGTCGGTTGAACAATATCTCTGAAGAACTCGGACGGACAGCGGTCAATGTCCAAGCGATGGTTTTTGGGAATATGGGCGAAACGTCGGGGACGGGGGTTGCATTCACACGGGATCCCTCAACCGGTGAGAACTCTTTTTACGGCGAATTTCTGATGAACGCCCAAGGCGAGGATGTTGTGGCAGGAATTCGTACACCACTCCCCATTGATGAACTCCGGGGGGTCATGCCGCAAGCCTATGAGCAGTTGACATCAATCGGGGAGACCTTAGAGTCGCATTACCGTGATATGCAAGATGTCGAGTTCACGATTCAGGATAGACGTCTTTATATGCTCCAAACCCGTAACGGGAAACGGACCGGTGCCGCCGCCGTGCGTACTGCTGTTGAAATGGTAAACGAAGGCCTCATTGACAAAGCGACTGCTCTGACCCGTATCCCACCGGACGATCTGGAGCAACTCCTCCACCCGATGATCGATCCATCGGTGGCGGTTGAGCCGATTGCGAAGGGACTGCCCGCCTCCCCCGGCGCTGCTGTAGGCAAAGTGGTTTTCACGGCAAATCGTGCTGAGGAGTTGGTGGCTGAGGGTGAAAAGGTGATTCTGGTCCGCACCGAAACGTCCCCAGAGGATATCGGCGGAATGCACGCCGCAGAAGGCATTTTAACGGCGCGTGGCGGGATGACCTCACACGCTGCGGTTGTCGCACGGGGCATGGGAAAATGCTGTGTCGCGGGATGCAGTGACATCACTGTCAACGAGAGGGCAAAGGAGTTTCAGGCTGGTGACCTTCGGCTGACAGAGGGAGACCACATCACGCTCAACGGCTCCACCGGTGAGGTGATTGAGGGAGCGGTCAAGTTGATTGACCCTGAATTGAGTGGAGACTTTGGCATACTGATGGAGTGGGCGGACGAATTTCGTAAGCTCGGTGTGCGCACAAATGCAGATACGCCAAGCGATTCACAGACCGCAAGAGGGTTTGGCGCAGAGGGGATTGGTCTCTGTCGTACCGAGCACATGTTCTTTGAAGGCGAGCGAATTGATGCTGTCCGCGAGATGATCCTTGCAAAGGATGAGGAAGGGCGCAAGGCAGCGCTCGACAAGCTGCTTCCGTACCAGCGTGAGGACTTCGCCGGTATCTTTGAAGCGATGGACGGCTATCCTGTCACCATTCGGACGCTCGATCCACCGCTCCATGAGTTCCTGCCCCAAACCGATGAAGATGTTCAGGAACTTGCGGACAAAATCGGTGTCCCCGCCGAGACATTGTACCAACAAAGGGAAGCATTGCACGAATTTAACCCGATGCTAGGGCATCGTGGGTGTCGTCTCGGTATCATCTATCCGGAGATCACGGAGATGCAGGCGCGGGCAATCTTTGAGGCAGCTGTCGAAGTTACCAAGCGCGGCGTTAAGGCGATCCCTGAGATTATGATCCCGCTGGTTGGACATGTTCAGGAGTTAGCGTTGCAGCGTGAGGTAGTCGTCGATACCGCAAAGAAAGTGTTTGCGGAGACCGGCACTGAGGTCGAATACCTCGTCGGGACGATGATCGAATTGCCGAGAGCCGCACTCACCGCGAATGAAATCGCGCAGGAGGCGGAATTTTTCTCCTTTGGGACAAACGACCTCACACAGACCACCTTCGGGATGAGCCGCGACGATGCCGGCAAGTTCCTAGGCGATTATGTGGATGGAGGCATCCTTGAACATGACCCGTTCCAGGTGCTGGATCAGAGCGGTGTCGGTCAGTTGGTGCAGATTGGCACGAACAAAGGACGCGAAACTCGTTCAGACCTCAAGGTTGGTATCTGCGGTGAACATGGCGGTGAGCCGAGTTCCGTTATCTTCTGCCACGACTCAGGTTTGGACTATGTTTCCTGTTCACCGTTCCGTGTGCCGGTTGCACGGCTCGCTGCGGCGCAGGCTGCGGTTGCTGATGAATCCTAAGATAGGTAGAACAATTAACGGTTTGTATTATGGTCGGTAGGGACAAACGATCGTTTGTCCCTACCGACCATAAACCGGATTCGACGGGAACAATCAATGAAAGTCAAGTATTTTCACGGTACGGATACCGCCTTAGTTGAGTTTTCAGAGCGTGAAGTAACCGAAACGAAAGAAATTAACGAGAATGTCTATATTGATTTGGATGCCTTTGGCAATCTGGTGGCAATGACCATTGAACATGCCCATCAACAGGCAAGTCTGCCGGATTTGTCCTATGAGCAGATAGAAAAACCAAGTGCGGATTTATCGAATTAGCGAATTTACGGAAATCCCTACAATTTTGTTGATGATAATTAAGAGGGTAACAATGACACTTGAGGATTTGAAGCCTTCACAAGTAAAGGAAATCATTCGTTCAGAATTTCGCCAACTTCCTGAAACCCATTGGATCCAAAATCTTCGACATCCCTCTTATCACCTGCGCCAGCCAATCCCGATCTTAATTAAAAGAGCGGATGGTACTGTGACCGCTACCTACGATGACGTTGAACTATGCGGCATGGGTGACAGCGTGAAAGCGGCGATGTCAGACTTGTGTGAAAAAATTGTTGCCCGTTATGAGGGATTGGGGAGAAGTGCTGCAAAATCTCAGGAATATAAGTTCCTCAAACAGATTATTCAGGAGGTTGAACCCCCGGCTTGGCAAGAACTGAAACAACTTTATAAAGAGAGATTGGAAAAAATCCCTTATGTCCAAGAAGGTTATATAAAAATTAATGGCAAGGACGCAGATGTGATAATTGTAATTTCAGAATATTCTGTGGATCGAATTAAACAGTTAGCTCGGATTGATCTGGAAATAAATAAAAAATTCCGTCCGCTGTTTTTTCATGTTGAGTATGAACGCTCAAAAGAGCATCTTGATTTAAATGATTTTGAACGTTTTTACCAAACTTGTCCATAGAAATGAGGAATTTCGCACATGCCAACAACGGCAGCACACCAAGATAAACAAAGCAGAACCCATCTTGCTCTTTCGGATCTTGAACAATCTCAAAATAGCCCCCAACACGCTGACTGGATTGTTACCCTCGCTTTCTATAAAGCCTTACATGCTGTTGATTCTTACTTGGCAACGCTGGAAATCCATCCCAAAGGTCATGTGACGAGAAATCGGTCCGTTCGCAGATATATAGAAGATATATTCCCGCAGTATTCTGCACTATACGATGCTAGCAGAGAGGCGCGATATGAAACATATACTTATCAAGATAATCCTCAAGCGGTTACAGGGCTAGTTAATGATTCGGTGTTCATTGAAGAGTATATCAATACACTTCTGTAATCCCCTCCGATTATGTTAAGAAATCGCACAACAGAAACCGAGTTTTTTCGGAAAAACTCGGTTTCTCTTCACACCTTACACTTTCCTTTTATGTTGAACCAATAAAAAAGCCATGTAGAACGCTCTACATGGCTTTTATCATGTTGTACGAATTTCTTCTGTTAAAGTTTGCAAAAACTACCGTCTAGCACGGCGGCGGGTGGTTCGACGTTGGGATTTGCGATCTTCATCATCCACCGCGTTTGTCGTCCGCTGACGGGGACGTTGGCGCAACTGTGCCCGTACACGTCTCCTATCGTCTGTGGACTCTGATGCTATACGATTGGAGCGGGTGCGGCTTCGGGTAACCGTCCGTTGAGTTGAGGAGACCTCCTGGCGTTCCCTAACACGACGATTGGGGGTTGTCCCTTGGATTGACGTTTGAGCGGGAGCACGTTGAATAGGTTTCTCACCTGCACGGTAACTATCATGTGGATTTGGGTCGATATTCATCCGATAACCCAATTCAGATGCATCGCCGTAGTATTGACGATACTGAGACAGCTGCCAAGCTTCATAAAGGAAACCGGGTGGGAGACTATCATAAATCCCCACCTCATCTTCATAGATTAGCTGTTCCTCCTCAAGAGGAACGGTGCGGATGCTGCACCCCGCCAAAAACATGGCTGCGAGTGAAATCATCAGCACAGTATAGAGACAAGGTTTCATAATAGCCCCCTATTTCGTTGGCTTTTTTGTTGCCTATACTACTTCTGAATCAACGGGTTAATCTCCCCAAGAGGATCCACGTGGCACCCACAACCATTGCCGTCCTGGATGGAGTCGCGTCCGATCGAAGTCATAATCGTCCTGATTTGCTTCGGCAAGTCGGGGCCAAAGTTCCTCGTTGTCATATACCTCTGGACGGGAAGCAATAATTGGAAGCGTATCGCCTTCTTTCACGAGATATCGGTCAACTTTCTCCGGGGAAGCGATTGTAAAGCTAAACGTGCGACCCGACTCAAGGGTGTTGCCAGCGGCGGCAGTATCTTTGACGCCTGATATGTTGACAGTATACATACGCCCGGACCGATACGGTTCATTGGGAGTAAACATAATTGTGTTTCCGCTGCCAGAGACAATTCTTGTGTGCCCGAATCCGGCGTTGATTCGACGGAGACAGTTAAACTACCAGATGCACTGTCAACATCTTCGCTGAAGGTGATTGAAATGGGTACACTCACACTCAACGAGTCTTCATACTCCGATATGACCGTTCCATCTGCGGGACTGACTCCCGTGATTGTTGGGGCGGTTGCGTCGGTGTAGGTGAATTTCTGGCTCATGGTGACAGTGCCTTCTGGTTTCGTGTTGCCGTTGTTGGTGACAACAACTGAAACCGATTCACCAGCCATCCCTGCCGGTGTCATTGCCGTGATCTCCATTTTACTGGGGACATTGACGCTTGTGGCATTCTTCCCACCCACTTTCACGGTAACGCCATTTTTCATATCGAACTTGTCGCCCGTAATTCGGATGGTTGTCCCACCGGTTTCGGGACCTTCCGTTGGGCTGAAACTTGCCGGCTCAGGAGGCGGATTGCAGCCGCTGCATCCGGAGATCCCTGCCAATATAAATGCAAATGCAATAACTGTTGAAATATTTCTGAGTGTTTTCATTCGGTTTTTCTCCTGAACGTTTGGACTACAATATCAAGTCGTTTGTTAAAATGCTGGGGGCAGTCAAAACTCAGGCGGTCATTCTCAATGAGGCAAAGAACCTCGCCGTTTTGAGGACTTTCACTGCGTGGGGGATGACATTGTAGTATGAGCTGAAATTCAAAATCCATTAAGTAATAACTCCCTCTAGTATACAGATTGATGGGCGGTTTGTCAACACTTTTTAATATGTTGTGAGATTTCTTACGGAGGTGTATTAGTAGTTGTTGATCCTAGTGCTTTAGCTAGTGCTTGTTCAACAATTTCTATATCATTTGAGGCTAGCGTTCCCAGCTTTTTAAGAACAAGGCTTTGTTCGATAGTTGCAATAATTGCCTTTACTTGGGAGGGCTTTACCAGACCTGCCGCACGCCAGTTCTGGATTAAACAGTCGCCAATGCCCAACCGGTGTGTCTGACTAGTAATTACCGCAATAATTGATTAACTTGGGATTGATTGTAGAAGTCGGTACTTATGACGAGGGCAGGACGCTTTTTTGTTGTTGTTAAATCCGTGAAGGGAAATCGAACAAGAACCACGTCACCTCGTTTATAGTTCATCGTAGACAGCATCCTCTGGGTTATCCCAAACTTGCATAAAGACCGATTCAGAAAGATGAGTCGCATCACAAGCTGAAACCTCTATATCAGTATCTTCCGAATTTGCAATCGCAGATAGTATTATACGCCTATCTTCCTGCGGCATTTGTTTAATAGCACTAATAATTTGTTCGATTGTTAAGGTTTGATTCATCTTCAGTCTCCTTTAGCACCATCGGGATATAGGAAAATCAAAATAATTATACCATAGCATACCCTGATACGCCAATATGCTTTACGTGAATACTTTCCTAGTACTTTACGATAGGGAAACGCCCTACTTAAGGCAAAATTATTGTTTTACTCCTCCTGTTATCGTACGAACCAACGCATAGCATAGTTGCCTTCAATATCCGCAAACGCCAATGTATACGGATCGCAGCGTCTGTATACGACCGATCCGTCCGTCCGCACCATCAACCATCCGAAATCCCAACCCCGGCTTGTGTATACCAAAGGCACGGTAGGCTTGACACGGATGGTTGGGTGCGTTCCAGCGATAAAAAGCTGCTGCGCTGTGTAGTAGTAACACGACCCGGTCTGCACAAACATCTCATGATCTAGCGCTGTAGCGGGATCCGCTGTCAAATCCGCACACAAGCCTCGAACCCCAACCTTCGCTTCACAGCCTTGTGAGAAGGCGTCGGCTAGATCGTGGACAGATCCGAACTGGACTACTCCCTCAGCGTCGTGTGAGAGCACCTCGCGCCATTCGTCACGCACATAGAAGCGATATAGGTCAAAATCGTAGATAAAATTCTGACTTGGTGCATTGGTCTGCTGATCCCAGCCATCTTGTGGGTGGTATTTGGGCATGTCTGTATGATCGTCAACGTACAGGGCGGTAGGAGCTTGTGTTGCCCCTTGTCCGTCGAGATGGGGACGGGCGATCGCCTGCTGTCCGTTCTGGTTGTAGAGGAAAAACGACATTGACGCACGCGGTCCGAAGCCATCGGGCAGCGAAACGGGTTGACGTCGGCTCATTATGCCCGCTGCCCAAGAGTCCTCAAGCAGGTAGGTGACGCCAAATTCAGCGACTTCACGTATACGCTCGGTACTGTCAGAGGTGACATCAATGTGTTCATTGTGGATAAATTCGGTGTAGATCCGCAAGTCGCAGCCGCGTCTTATGGCATCGGCGAGAGCTGCCTCGCTGCCTGCAACCTTGTGGCGTTCTGTACTGAGTTCCAAGACACAATTCCATGGGACCATGCGAGTACTCCTTATCGGTTAGAATTTCTGTTGGAGTTTCTGAATGAGACGCCTATCACATACAACGGTTAAAATAAATATTGGTTTGATTTTTAGAGGAATCGTGATACAATTGGAAAAAGCATCGGAGGAGGAGGTATGTTTGTTCTCAGATTTGATGTTGAAAGTGCGTATGCGCTCCACCCAAGTCTTGAATCCGACGAGAACTGGCAGATCTGGTTGGAGGAAACCCTCGCTAGCGTTGAACAGATTACGCGGGTTTTGAAGCGATATGATGCGCCGGCAACCTTTTGTATTGTGGGAAAGGTGCTGGAAAGAGCCGGCGAGGATCTCGCGGACTTGCTAAAGGCTAATCCTCTGTTCGACATTGCATCGCATACCTACAGCCACATGGGAATTTCAAGTGATACTCCCGCGGTGCTCCAACAGTTCAGCACAGAACTTGAGGGGACATCAGACCTTATCGCGCGATATTTTGGGGCGGGTCCAATCGGTTTTTGTGCGCCCGGCGGTTTTTACAAAGGGTTACAGGGACATCCCAAGCAGCTCGGTATCTTGTCGGAACAGGGATACCACTTTATTATTACCGATGGTGTTGGACCACCGGAACAGCCGATGCCTGCTCTTTTCACCCAACCGTACTGGTATATTGAGGATGGATACCCGGAACTGTTTGAAATACCGGTAACTGGCTGGCATTGCAATCTACTGTTCAATACGGGGCACCAGAGCGATGACTGGAAACCCGCTCCCGGATTTGCGGATGGAACGATTCTGGAGAGGTTACCTGCAACGATAGAGGAAGGGTTTCAAGCACGAAAAAGGGAGTTTCAGTACGCCATTGACCGTAATCTCGTGTATGCCCCAGCGATGCATCCGTGGTCGGTGTACCGTTTTGACCCGGCACTAAAGCATATTGAATGGTTGATTGAAATGGCGCATGAGGAGAACGTGTCAATTGTGAACTGTTATCAACTCTATGAGAAATATCGGAATTTAGCAGCGGCAGCCTAACGAGGACATCAGGGGGTCGCGCCAACAAGAGATCGGTTAGAAATTTCTGCTACCATGTTTCACTACTTTTTGCTGTGAGGTGCTATCCATTATGACTACGATTAACACTCCAATTCTCAACGACCAACAGATAGCGGACTTCCATGAGAACGGCTATGCGATTGTTCGCAATGTACTGTCTCCTGACGAAGCAGATAAATATCGTCGCGTCGTACAAGAACAAGCACAATTCAATTCCTACCCGCCTTCGCTGAAGTACCCTGAGCCGGGGAAGTATACGATCGCCGGCAATAAGATGGC
>JAGWBT010000132.1:9030-17524 GCA_021295755.1 Candidatus Poribacteria bacterium | reverse complement strand
CACTGTGACTACAAACGTTGGCGCCCGGTCGGCTCGTCCATGAACTGGGTCTTCGCTATCATGCCGCTGACCGATTTCGATAAGGTGTACGGTCCCTTTATGGTGTCCCCCGGATCTCATAAGTTGGCTCAGGTTATCGACGAGGACGCACATATCTTGGATCTCACGCGTCCCGATACCAAGGAACTTGCGCCCTTTATCGATCCGGAACTCAACGCGGGCGACTTACTGATTACAAACCAGCATACGTGGCATAGTGCACCTGCTGGTACGGCTACGGACGACCGTTGCGGGATTTTCCATAAATATTGTGCGATCAACGCGCCTCCTTCCGCGGGCTACTATCCATACAATTCCGCGGCGCTTAACTCACTGAGCGATGCCGGTAAACGCCTTATCCCTGTCTGTTTCGACAAGCCTATCACAACGACGCGCTTGGTTATCGAATGCCCGTCTGACGGTGAATCGAAATACCTGCTAGTCCATGACGATGAAAATGACCGTTGGGAATTGCCGGGCGGAGAAGGTTGGGAAGAAGAAGAGGGGGTCGGCTGGGACATCGGCGCACGGGTCGCTTCTCTGCAAGATCTCACAGGAACACAACTCGGATTGGAAGTTCCGTGGATGTCTTATATTGAGGATGCTGAAAAGGCAGACGGTATCTGCCGTGTATATGGCTACTCCGATACGTCGTTGGGATCTCAACAACTCATCAATGGTCGCTACGATTGGTTCACAAAAGATCGCGTGCGACAGGTGCTTGGTGATGATGACTATATCCCTCATGCCATTCACACATGGCATCGAGAAGACATCATTCGCGGCAAAGGCAAAGCGTGCCGTCAGAGCAAAGAGCAATTCGACTAGTTCCGCGCTAGAAGTTTCCGAGGTTATTTCACGATACGAGGGGCGATCTACTATCCGCTAGACTTGGGGAATAGTGGGTCTGACAGTGCCTCTTGATAAGTTTGCCGCCGTCCGGATTGATCTCCGCCAAGCCATCGGTATGGTCTCGGATAGAGGGTTAGTGAGCGATCTTCCAGCGGGAGTTTCAGCGGGACACTGCCCCACAGCGCGGAATACTTGGCGGCAACTGCCGCTTCAAGGGACTGGCGCAGGTCGTGCCCGGATATAGCCAACTCGCCTCCGTTTGACACCACGTCGAGGAAAGACATTATCGACGTTGCCAGATAAGAGAAGCGGGGATATTGTACCGGTGTGTACGAGGTCTCCACTTTAATCCGTGCCCCGTTCTGATCGAAGCCACGATAGATTTCGGGTGGTCCCCAATTCCATCGAATAAGCGTATCGTCAGTCCATACGTCAACACCACGGTAAGGGGTCTCCTGACCGAAAACAGGGCAGATGAGACCGTTGCTCAGACGAAATTGTCCGTTGATGATCAAATCCTCGTCGTTGTCGCTTTGGAGGGCTGCTTCGGGTGTACCCCAAGCGATTACCTCGCTGATCTCTGCCTGTGCCAAAAGTCGCAGCACGGCAATATGTTGACACCCGCCGCCCGATATCTCGCCGTTCCAGCGGTGGACGCAGGCGCCGTGTAGTTCGCCGTAGTTGCCAGCGCGGAGCCAACCCGCGACCTCTTGGACCTCCGAAAGCGCCCGCTGAAGATTGCCCCCGGCAAAAACAACGCCGCGTTCCTCGCATACATCGACCATTTCATCGACATCTGCCAGACATGCCCCAATCGGTTTGTCGGTGGACACGCCTTTGACACCCGCTTCAGCACTTGTGATTACCGCATCTTTTATATACTTGCCGGGCAAAACGACAGCGGCAATGTCAGGGACAATTTCCCGATACATCGCTTCCGCGTCTGGGTAAAGTGCCTTGATGCCGAAACGTTCACCGACAGCGTGCCGCCGCTCTGTATTGTGTTCGGCGATGGCGACTAACTCGGTATTGGGCAGTGTCTGATACACTTCCGCGTAGTGCTGACCGAGGCGTCCGCAACCAATAATTGCAACGGTATATTTGGGTTCAGCCATGAATGTCTCCTTCTTGCTGTTTATGGACGGAATTTTGTGGGATAAGCATCAAAATTATTTGAGGGGTGTGCATAATTATTGTCTAAATCACGGATTAAACAGATGCATCGGATAGCGTGGATCAGATGCGTTGGTTCATTGGTGCATTAGTTCACTAGTACATTAATGAGTTAATGTACTCAAAGGATCGAAGACTCTCGAAACGGAGACTTTGAACATTCAACCGCGTTAGCTCTACAACCAATAAACCAATGAACTAATGAACCAATTTTACTTTAGTATCAGCATCCGGCGCGTCGCTGTGAAATCGCCCGTTGTTAGTGTGTAAAAATAGAGGCCACTAGCGACAGGCTCACCGAGTTGGTTACGACCGTCCCAATACACTGCACGACTACGACTTCGATACATACCCGCCGCCTGATACCCCACCCTCAAACGTCGAATCATCTTTCCGTTCAAATCATAAATCGTCAATGTTACTTCTGCCGACTCTGCCAGTTGATACGGTATCCACGTCTCTGGGTTAAATGGATTCGGATAGTTTGCCAATAACGCAGTCTCTTCAGGAATTAGTGCGGCTAACAGGTTTTCAAGGTTTGCGATACCCTGTTTGAAGGCGAGCGAGCCGTCATCTTCCAACCGTGCCTGTGCGATCCACGTTTCTATGGTCGCAGCATCTACGCTTTGCGTCCCAACCGGCCCGATAAAATCGGGATTCAAAGCAAGAGGCGCAGCGGGTGATTCAGCAATTCCCTGTGACACGAGGATGAGATCAAGAATGCTGACAACACCATCGCCGTTGACATCCACCGGCGAATCAGCGGACACCCTTTTCCCTAACTGCTGTGCAACGAGGATCAGATCCAGAATGGTGACAACTCCATCCCGGTTCACGTCACCTGTGGCAAGTTGTCCCTCCACAACGATGGTAATTTGATGCGGACCGGCGGGGATGCTATCGCCGGTGACGGAGCCGAACTGAAATTTATGCAACACCAACACTGTTTCCCCTCCCGACTTCGCCTTGAACCTCACCTGAAGCAAGGTGCCGGTGCCGCTCACACCTTGAGCGGACAGCCGCGCCGCATTGAGTCCCCCAATTTTACCCGCTGCGTTATCAATGCTGCCACCGTGAAAAAAGGTGGTTCCCCATCAGTTTTCAGGAAATCGCCTTCACTTACGTTGATAGCTTCAAGGATGGCGGGGTCAAAGGCAATATCAAACTGCCAACCCGCCAAGTCGGTAATGTTTTCTACGCGGATATCGAGGGTAAAGGTATCGCCCGTATGAATTGGTGTTTGGGAAAAAGTGTACCCGACCCCCGTTGACACCGTATAGTCGGTGCCCGGTTCAAACCCAGAAAAGCCGTTGCCATAGGAGTGAACTGCGACTAACAGGACATTTCTCCCATGCCTCAGCGTGACCGGGAAAAAGTCGGTGTAATTGTCTGCCCACTGGCGTTTGAGACGTTCTTGGTATAGGTGTCAATTTGAATCATTATAGCACAATGGTATCAGTAGATCTACAGAATTTGGGAATCTACTCAATCCGATAAGTAGGTGAGGAATTGCTAGGGCGCGTTGACATTTATGTAAAGTTGTCCGTAAGCGTAGGTGCTTGCATCCTGATTTATTGGGGGGCGAGGGCACCGCTCCCATTGACCAACGCGGATTGGGAACTTCAAACCATACAGGTTGAGTCAATTGTAGGTCGAGATTCATATCTCGACAGAACACCCGGACTATTGAGCAATATTCTGGTTCCGACGTTTCCAGATTGTAACAATCTGAGAAACGCCGAGAATCCTCGATAAATCGGGAGCTGGTTGAGCCTAGACTATCGCGCTATATTCTAGGTATTGTCGATTTTGGAAAATCGACCTACAGAGGTCCGAACAAAGGGTTGGGAGACCCAACCCCTACGGAGGACGATGCGTCTATGCACCCCCTCGATCATCTGGTTGCGATAAAATATCAACAGAACCTAGCTACGCATAAAGGGAGCACTGCACCAATCTCTGCTTCTTCATTGACCAAGCTCAAAATAAATCTTAGAAAAAGGGTTGACAGTTTTTGGCAACTGCGATACAATGAAAAAAACCTGTTCTAGCTTGAATGTGATTGGACATCATCATCCAAAGTCTCACTGTTTTTGGGCGATATTTGTTCGTCGATCAAAGGAGGAGAAAATGTCGAATGCCGATGTTGCTTTAACTGCCCATCTTATGCGTCGTGCCGGATTTGGTACAACGCTGACAGAGTTAGAGGAATACGTCAAGAAGGGCTACGAAAATGTTGTTGAAGATTTAGTAGAGCCAGAACGTTGCCCGCCGGTTGACGAGGATGTGTTAGATCGTTACTTCGGTGGTTCTGAGGGTGGGTATAGGATAACGTGGATGTTTCGTATGATTAACAGTCCGCGCCCGCTCGAAGAAAAAATGGCACTTTTCTGGCACCATGTGTTTGCCACGGGTGTTGGGAAAAATCAGCACATTCTTGCTTCTGCCCTCCAGATTGATATGCTCCGGCGCGTGGGGCTTTCAAACATGCGGGAGATTTTGCTCGAGCTATCGAAAGATCCAGCGATGATTTTCTGGCTTGACAATAACGAGAACCGGAAAGGTGAACCGAATGAGAACTACGGCAGGGAGTTATTAGAACTGTTCTCAATGGGCGTCGGTAATTACTCAGAGGACGATATTAAAGATTGTTCTCGCGCCTTTACGGGATGGACATTCACCCAGCCCCCGCCCTTGTATCCGCAAGGTTACTATCCTGCACACTTTGCGTTCATCGAAGAGGAACACGATAATGGTGAAAAGACGTTCTTAGGTCATACAGGCAATTTGAATGGTGATGATATAATCGACATCATCGTGAAGCAGCCTGCCTGCGCGAAGTTCATATCTAGACACCTATACAACTTCTTCGTCGCGGACGAGCCGCAGGTCCCGTCCTGGAACGTGACCCCTCCACAAGATCCGGATGCCATTGATACGCTGTCAAACGCTTTCTTGGAGTCGGAGGGGGATATACGCCACATACTCAGAACGCTCTTTAACTCCGATTTCTTCAAGGAGGCTCGGTTCAAAAAGGTTAAGAGTCCGACTGAGCTTGTCACAGGCATCCTGAAACTGGTAGGGACGCATCGAAAGCCCCAACCGGGTATGGGAAGCTATCCGGGAGCCACCACTTTGATGGGACAAGAGTTATTGAATCCCCCGACTGTAGAAGGCTGGCACACCGGTAAAGAATGGATTGATGGCGGTACGCTTACCGAGCGCATTAACTTCTCTGTTGGTGAACTCAGTGACCCCAGCAAGCCGGGTATTGAGCAGATCATCAGTCGGCTTAAATCGAATGGGAGTGCCCTATCTCCCGATGAGTTTGTGGATAGATGTCTCGAGCTGGTGGGTCCACTAGACGTTGGTGAGACAACACGCGAGTCTTTGACCCAGTTTGCAGCGTCTCAGGGCGATCTCAACATAGGGTCCGACGATGCTGAGGAAGAGAACAACGCTCGCGTGGTGCGTATGCTACAGTTAATTGTGTCTTCGAGAGAATATCAATTTGCTTAATTACTGATGAAGTGGGTTTGGCGGATTTTAATCTGTGCAATCGACGATCGGATTTTACACGCCGCAGGATTACACATGGCTGTCAGTAAGAAAGATCCCGTCCTTGTCGTTGTCGAACTGAAGGGTGGCAACGACTTCATGAACACAATTATTCCCTATACCGCGGGCGTATACTACGATTCACGACCGGTGGTAGGACTGAAGGCAGAAGAGGTCCTCCCTCTCAACGATACCTTAGCCTGGAATCCAAATGCCGAACCTCTCAAGGATATGTACGACCAAGGTGAGGTCGCCATTGTGCAAGGCATCGGTTATCCTGACTCCAGTCGTTCCCATTTCCGGGCAATGGATGTGTGGCACACCTGCGAACCGATAGAAATCGGTACGGAGGGTTGGGTCGGTAGAGTGATTCGGGAGATTGACCCCAATGGTCAAAACGTCTTAACGGGTGTTTCCTTCGGAAAGGGATTGCCGAGAGCGCTCGCTCTTTCGGGTGTACCGGCTACCTCTGTTGATAACCTCGACACCTACGGGTTGATGACTGATATCGAGGCGGACCCGCAGCGCCTCCAAGCCCTTGAGATATTCAAGGAGATGTATAGTCCTGCTATCGGCACCGGTATCGTAATGGACTACCTATCGCAAACGGGTCTCGATGTCATTAAAGGTTCCGACGAGCTGAAGAAAGCCCCAGCGATGTATACGTCTGAAGTTGAGTACGAGGATAACCCGATAGCCAAGAGTCTACGGGATGTTGCGCGGGTGCATCTTGCCGACCTCGGAACGAGGGTCTTTTACACGCAGCACGGTGGCTACGACCACCATGCAAATGAGGTCCCTTCACATCCGAAGCTGCTCAAAGAGCTAACCGGAGCGATTCGCGATTTCTTCAAAGATCTGCGCGACCACAACGCCTCTGATGAGGTGGTTATGCTCGTCTTCTCAGAGTTCGGACGACGTATCAGGGACAACGCCAGCGGCACTGACCACGGCACCGGCGGTGGTGCGTTCATCATCGGCGACCATGTCGAAGGCGGGCTATACGCGGAGTATCCATCCCTTGACCCCGCTCGGTGGGCAAACGGCGAAGACCTTGAGCATACGATAGACTTCCGTGGCATATACGGAACAGTCCTTGAACAGTGGATGGGACTCGACCCCACCCCAATCGTAGATGGATCATTTGAACAGATCCATCCTTTTGCTAGCAGATAAGACAAGGAACAGTGAAGCGGAGGGGGCGAGTAGGGGCAGGTCTTGTGCCTGCCCAAGACGGGCAACCGCAAGGGTTCCCCTACAAGTCCTTTCATCACTCGTCACAGAATTCAGGAGGTGAATCATGGGTAGACCGTATGGACTGCTACGCGCAGGGTTCCCATTTTTCAAAACTGTAGGTATGCGGCGACACACCAATTTTCCTGTTGATGTTGCGCTTGGAAAAGAAAATCGCCTGTTCATATTGTGTCGAAGCGGCGACGCATCGATGGTTAGAAAGTACAGCGTGGATGAAGATAACTTGGGCGAAATTGGCGGTGTGGCGACATGGGGAGTTGCAATTATTGCCGACAGTGAGGAGAATCTTTACATCTCCGACGAAGCAAAGCACTGTATCGCATCATTCAACGCAGATGGTGAATCCCTCGGCACTTGGGGAGAGTATGGCGATGGAGATGGACAACTCAATGCTCCCTCCGGAATCGCATTCGACGCCGAAGAGAATATCTACGTTGCCGATGGCATGAATCACAGGGTCCAGAAGTTCACTAAGGACGGTGAGTTTATCTCGAAGTGGGGCAGCCACGGCGATGGAGAAGGCGAATTCAATATGCCTTGGGGCATAACCGTAGATGAACTAGGAGACGTTTACGTTGTAGACTGGCGCAACGACAGGGTGCAGAAGTTCGATTCTGAGGGCGAGTTTATTTTCGCATTCGGTAAGTCGGGCTCCGGGGATGGCGAATTCAACAGACCCACTGACGTTGCGGTAGACGAGCACGGCGATATCTACGTGGCGGACTGTGGAAATAACCGCGTACAACTGTTCAATTCCGAATCAAGGTACGTGGAAAAATTCCTAGGAGACGCATCGCTGTCCCAAGCTGCGATCGATTATATGATGACAAACGCTAACCCCAATCGTTTGCGGGATATGGCGAATCTTGAGCCACAGAAATTGTTGAGGCGCCCGACATCGGTGACGATCAATGGAGATGGGCTGCTGTTTATATCGGACAATTGCTCCTATCGGGTGCAGGTCTATAAGAAGCATGCCATTCCGCTGACGGAGCTAGAGCTCGGTCCCCCAAGGCGGTCGCCGACGCTTCATCAAGAGTAGTTTGAGTCTGTTGTAAATAACCCAAGTTGCTAGATATCCGTTAACATTTGATAGCACGTCGGTCAAAGACTCTCGGAATGGAAACTGGGTTAATCGTGTAACAAGAAAGTGTCATGTCACAAGAAAGTGTAAAGCACGAGGAGAAACCGAGTTTGACCCCCCTGACAAGGGGGGCAGCGAAGGGCCCCCTTGTCTTTCCCCCCTTCGCAGGGGGGTTGGAAAAACTCGGTTTCTTTTTGCGATATTGGGGTGTCGAGATATGAATTTCGACCTACTGAGACCAATAGCCGTAGGTCGGGCATCCCCGATAAATCGGGGATCCAAAGCGACTTGCCCGACCCAAAACAGCCCCAGCGGGACGATATGTATATAGAAAAGGGGATACCTACAACCTAAAGCCCCAGCGGGGCGACATGTGTGTCGTAAATATGGCTGTTTCTAATTATCTGTCGAGTATGGAAACTCGATCTACAGGCTAACTAGACTCTGTTGACATTTATATGCGGCGTGACCGTAAGTTGTCGGTACGTCTCCAATCGTCGGGGCGAGTTGCTCCCACCTGACGGGTGGGGAGAC
>JAGWBT010000132.1:1436-8888 GCA_021295755.1 Candidatus Poribacteria bacterium | reverse complement strand
CTACATTTGGCAGATTAGCTGATGATTACAGCGTTTGCCGAATGAGCAGCTTCAAAATGTCAACACGCCCTAGCAACTTGGGCTATATATAAGTAAGATTGTCTTTTGGCAGATTACCCAATGCTAACAGCATTTGCCGGATTAACAACATCAAAGTGTCAACACGCCCTAGATTCTGTTGATGTATGACAGATTGAACTAACCCCTGCCTCTCGATTGGATCGGGACACGATACCGTAAGTTGCTTTGAATCCCAATTTTATCAGAGCGTCGTTCCACCACAATGGTATCGGGATCTGTACCACTATACAAATAAAATTGCAATTGTCTACACACTAGTCGAAATTGGGCACGGTTTTTGCATCGCATATTGAGCAAGGCAAAATCCCGTCTGTCCCGATTTATCGGGGATCTGTCCGAGCGAAGTGCGTAACTCCCAAGAATTTTAGGTGAAAAGCGTTAGGTTTCGCCGGGGTTTATGGATATTCGATGGTGGATTCGGTGTTGGAAGTCACTATATCCATTTATCAAAGGGTGTTGTTGAAAGGCTGAACTATTATCGTTGTTGATAGGAGTTGGCTTTGAAGCGTGAAACCCAAGGCTCACGTTTTACGTTACCTACTAAGGTGTGTTGACATTTTGATGTTGCTAATGCCGATCCAATCGACATCCACGATACTGTAAGCATCGTTGCTTTTTAGTCCCGTGCCGTTCCTGCTTGCCCCGATGTATCGGGGACGCAACGAGATCGGCAAACGGTGTTAGCGTCGGTCAATCTGCTATAAGTAGCGCAGACTGTTAGTTTGTGGGTTGGGTCACAATCTAACAGATCGTGGTACAAAAGATTACTTTTATCAAATAACTTAAAAAAAGGCTTACCGGGGAAAAACTAAGTTGGGTTTCACTTTATCCATTTATAAGCAGATGTTGTTGAACGACCAAGTTTCTATTGTACCTGATAGGGATTCACGTTTAACCGTTCAATCCAACTCCGTTCCGAGGACTCCAATCGGATGAGTCTTCGACCTACGGGCTGTCAAACGTCAACAGAACCTAGCAACTTGTGTTAAAATAATTCGGTGATTCATCGCTGTGTTTCAGCGATCGAGCACCGGAGCACACATTTCTCGTCGTTCGATGTATCCCCGATAAATCGGGATTAAGAAACGAGCGACTACAATTAGAAAGAGGTTTGAACAATGTATAATTGGAAATTAAGCGCGTTTTTCATTATCGGTTTGATGTTGGTTACAGGGATATTCAGTAACGCCGCGATGGCAGCAACAAATGACGGCAAGGGAACAGTAGCGGTAGCTTGGGGTTTTCAGAGTAATATAACTAGCCCTGCGATCTCCTCTGTTTCTGGAACTGATACCGCTCTTAGTGCTGGTAGTACGCACAATATTCTGCAATTTACCTACACGGCAGCTGAGAATAACGCAGGAATAAATATGGCTGGCGGGCGAGTTCGGATTTCGTTCCCAACCGGTTGGAAGGTGTCCAAAAAACTTATACGCGTCACGGATGGGGATACGGTATACGAAACGGATGACATGGGCGATCTGGTTCCCGCCGATCTCTTTGTTAGTGACACCACACTTGATACCGACGAAAAGAGGAAGGCGAAAGCAAACGCTACCGTGACATTTGAAGCCGACAGACACATAACGGTCAACCTCGGTTCAGAGTGGAGCAGCACGAATAATAGCAATGGTAGTAGGGAACTTATAATCATACTCGCTGATGTAACTGTCCCTATTCCCTCTCGTTTAACTGAAGATAACGGTACTGCTGATGTCTATTCCGATGACTATGCTAATATTGGGTTCCAGTGCAGCTCCAGTGCCAAGAACGGCACGCTTATTCGGTTATCGGATTCAGTTGAGGTCAAAGTTGGAAATATTTTGGGGGATCGTGATTTGGCCACCACCGACGACCAGGGGCAACTCACTGCAACGGAAACCCGTGACCCGCTTATAAGAGAGGTTAAAGTCACACCGGCGAGAGTATTCATAGGAGATACAAATATCAATGTTCAAATTGTCTTTGAAGCCCCTGGGCCGATGTACGGCACCACCCTCGCTATAACTATTCCCGCCGCGCTCGAGGCAGCTGCAGCTGCTGATATTACAGTATCAGGAAGGGGCGGGGCCGTTCTTGGTGATACGTCTAGTATCGGTCTCAATCCTAGTATCCCTATTAATAAGATCGATAGGGGTCAGAGAGTTGTCGTTTCGTATCGAATAGCCACGGTTGAGGGGGATCCTGGTGAGGTCTCCGCAACGACAGGAGGAACCGGTGCCAAGGTCACGGGGGGAGTGGCGAGTGCACTAGCAGGCTCTGGAAGGATGGCCATTTCGCCTCCTTTTGTGGAGGCGGGTTCTCCGCGCAGAGATATCACCCTGACTTATACCGCGTATACCAAACTTGAGGGGTATGATATAGAGATTACGCCAGCAGGAATTGTTCTTGATAGTACCAACACATTACAGAGAACCAACTCTAGCGGCTACGGTTATGTCTCTGGCTCCCGGAGTTCTAACGATTTAACCTATCCTGATGCTACTACTACTAATGTTATTACTTGGTCGAACATTACGATTGAACGAAATCAAACGTTACGGACCACCATACGCAGGGTTGATATCTCAGAAAATGCTAATAACTATGACTGGACAGTGAGGGTTGGACCGAATGGGGGGGAGCTCGTAGAAATTGAGGACGATCCGACCACCGATGTTGATGAGCGACCTATCCTCTCCGTGGTGAGAACATCAGGGGACGCGGTTGACTTTGCAATCGAAGGTGAGAATGTCTTCCATGCCGGAAGTCGGCAAACAATCACCTTCAGGTTTACAGCGGACCGCACCCCCATCCGGAATGGCAGGGTTTCGTTGACAATCCCCTCCGCCTTGGGCAGCCCACCCACAACGGCGAAAGATACACCCGGTCGGGTGACCGTCGAGAGTGATGGTACGCTTGAAGCGAATCAACCCACCATATCCGGGCGTACGATTAACGTTGAAATCAAGGAGCTGGGGATCAATGGAACTGTGAGGATTAAGTATGGTACGGATGAGGATGATAAAGAGAGTGAGAAAGCCGTGCTACACCATGTGGCAAATAGTGCCGTCAGAGTTTCGGGCACTTTTCGTGTCTCATCGAGTGCGGGTACCCGCTCTGCGGGGTCCGTGACGGTCAGGTTGATCAATATCAAGGATGGGACCGGCTCTGCGACGCTATCGCCGACCTCCATTGCGGCGGGCAGTAACAATCAGGCGATAGAGGTAGTGTACACCGCAGCCGGAACGATGAATGGCGGGCAAGTGGTCCTTGAAATCCCATCAGGGTGGGGTCCCATGCAGGAGGATCCCACACAGCGAAATTATGTGACGGTCAGAGGTTCCGTATCCGAATTGGATGTCGGGAGCAGCCAAGCGATAGCGACGATTCGTACACTTAGTAGGGGCGGCAGCATCCGATTTATCTATGGCGGTGGTACATCGAGCAGCAACAACGGGGTGGAGGTCCAAGACAACATTGGGATTGCCCAATTCACGATTAGATCCGATGGGGATGGGAATGGCGTTTTTGCCGCCGTCACAAGCGATGTGAAGTACGAAGACAGAGAAAAGATAAGAAACCCAAAAAAGCTGGGGAAGGTTTATGCAGATGCCCCCGGCGTCTTACAAATAGAAGTGGCGGGCGCATTGGATGGCACAGGTACAGTGACCGTTGATCCCACAGAGGTTCCCGCTGCTGCGAACGATGTGCAGTTGGTGTTTACCTACACACCGACCCAGACCGTCGTAGATGGGGAACTAAGATTCACCGTTCCATCGGGTTGGAGCAAGCCGCAAGTGGGTGAGTTGGGGAGCCCGGGGTATACCGAAGTGGATGGACTCGGTATCGGCACCGCTACGGCTGATGATAGACTCTCTATCACCGTACCAATCTTTTTCCTGGACAAAACACAGAGCCTCAGAATCACCTACGGGGCGACCGACGAAGGGCGTGCCGTTGCTGCCACCGCGACGGGCACCGATACATTCAAAATTGAGGTTAAGGGACATGAAGATGGGAGTCTTAAAGCCATTCAAGGTCAACCCACAGTGAGGGTCACAGGTCAAGGTAGTGGCAGAGGAAAAGCGGTGTTAACCGTGAGAGCCGTCAGGGGCGATACTACCCTCTATGCCGGTGATACGAACCGTACGCTCACAATTGCTTACACCGCGGCGGGACAAATGGTTGGGGGTAGAATTCGCCTCACCATCCCACCCAACTGGACCGCGCCGAGTACTAGCAACCTAATTGTTCAACCTTCAACTTCCGTCCGCTATGACGGTCAAATGGCAATTGTCGAGGGTGTTAATTTGGCTGCAAACGGTAAAATCAACTTCATCTATACCGCTGATGTGCAGCCAAGGGTAGAAACGGATGTTACATTTGTTGTTGAGGTTCACAGCGGGGTTCCCGGAGATTCGTTCGCAGAGGTTTCAGGCACTGATACAACCCTCACTGTTGATGTCAAAGAGGCGAAACGGGGTTCCGGTTCGGGTGTGGTCACGCCGACGGCTGTTAAAGCCGGGGCGACCGGGGTGAACCTCACCTTTACCTACACCGCGGTCGGTGAGATTTCTGCGCCGCGGGAGTTCCGCGTCCAGGTGCCCCGCAGTTGGACACCACCGAGTGACGCTGCAACCTCGCCTGACAATAAGGGGACCTACACCGTTGTGCACCGGCACAGTGGCATAGAGACGACAACGAGTATCGAAAAACTCGCCCCGATTGGCAGGGATATGGTCGCCCGGGTGAGATTGGGCGGACTTGAGGTAGAGGCGGGGGACCAGATTATATTCACCTACGAGAATGCTGACGCGCCTGCGACCTCTGAAGTCTCTACTTTTAGGATGCTTTTTGATGGGCAGCAGATTCAAGACAGCACGCAGGTAGGAGTGGGCAACGTCACCATCGTCCCAGATCCCACGCCTCCACCCGACCCCGATCCTGACCCCGAAGTAGTCATCATTCTCACCGCTACGATTGATAAGACAATCGTGAAAGCGGGGGATACAGTAGCAGTGACAGCCATCGGCACATCGGGTCAAAGGGCAACCTTCTCGGTCGGTTCGATTCTCACCAATGTCGCTATGAACGAGTTTCCGGTGGGAACTTATACCGAAAGCGTATCCGTTGCCAATTTGCGCGATGGGGTGCACACTGTAACTGTCAGGCTCGGCCCCAACGGACCTAGCGCTACGGCGGGGTCTCTCACCGTTGACACCGCTGCACCAACGGTAACGGTTGATGCATCTCCAGCGACTGCTGCGAATGGCGATACGGTTACCATCATCGCTACGATATCCGAGGCGGCCACTTCCGTAACGGCGGATGTCTCCGCACTCGATACAACACAAACGGCACCAATGCGGTTGACGCTATCCAATAACACCTATAGTGGGTCCTTCACTATCAGTGATAATAACCAAGCAACCGAGGGCATGAAAACCATCACTGTGACGGCAACGGACGCCGCTGGCAACCGTGGAGCGGGCTTCTCAACCGTTATGTTGACAAGCATACTGCAATACACTTCGATGATACCGGCAGGCACCAGTCTATTCCACGTACCCTTGGATGTCGAAGGGCTCGACACGGTGGGGGATCTCAAGACGATGCTTGGGAGTGCCGCCAGTCTGCTGATTGTCTATGACTACGCTACTCGCTCATGGAATAGCAGGAGCGATAGTGTGCCGATCACCGCTGACCTCGGAATCGTCCTTTCGATGAGTGCCAAGAAAACGGTCGTTTTCAGAGGTGATGCCTGGGGTGACGGCACATCAGAGATACGTCTCCAGGTGGGATCGAATCTCATCGGGTTGCCTGTCAATATTCCCACAGTAAAGAATGTCAGCGACATCATAGGGCTGTTCGATAGAGGTGTCGTCTCAAACATAATCGTTTCGACCGGTGCTGGTCAATTCGGAACGGTCGGACGAGCGGGCGATCCGGCGGATGGCCCCGTCATGGGGGATGCAGCCTATCTCGTCATAGCGGGTGCCAGTGCAACTACGACTGTAACGGTCACGGGTGCCGGTTGGCGCAACAGTGGTATAGGGGGTGCAGCACCAATCGCGCTCGCAGGATACAATGTTGAGGGCCAAACACCTGTCCTTGATGTCCAAGGTGCTGTCGTTGACGAAATCACCGGACTGGCGCGGGAAGGATTCCGTGTCAAGGTGAAAAACCTGTCAACCAAAACCTCGCTCAACAGGGTCACCTCCCTTGAGATGGAAGCAGGCGGCTACAACATGACCTTTGTTGACCTGCAGCGTGGCAATGCGGCACGGGTCGGCGATGTCTTAGAGATTTCCGCTGATTCACCCAGTCCGTTGATTGGTGTCCAACCGGTGCGTCATGTCGTAACGGTTGACGATGTGAAGAGCGGTATCCTTGAGTTAGAAGACCTCATCGCGTATGAGATTCCCGCAGAGACGGAGCTGCTTCGGAACTATCCGAATCCGTTCAACCCTGAAACGTGGATTCCGTATCGTCTAGCAGAAGATGCTGACGTATCATTGACCATCTACGATGTAAATGGTGAACTGGTGCGCAGCATTGATGTAGGACATCAAAGTGCGGCAGTCTATGAGTCCAGATCGAAAGCAATCTACTGGGACGGTCGTAACCGTTTCGGTGAGCAGGTTGCCAGTGGCATTTACTTCTATAGCTTGAACGCAGGTGACTTTTCAGCGACCCGCAAGATGGTCATTCTGAAGTAATCTTTGCTATACACGCACTTGACATAGCTGTTAAATGCCTCAGATTGAGGTGTTTAACAGCTTTTTTTTTAGTAGGATTTATGCGAATTCCTTATGGGATTTCTGTTGTAGTTATCGGCTTGCTCCCTAAAGTTCTAGCTTAGGACTTACGCATTTCAGTAGGGAACAACGATCGTTGTTCCCTACGGACTCCTTATGGAGTTTCTGCTGTAGTTGCCCGATTTATCGGGCGTTGGGAACGGTGTCCAGCGGCGATAAATCGCCGAACTACAAGGCTTTGAGCGTTCAACTGCGTAAGTCCTATAGTTTATACCACGTAGGCTGGGTTGAGCGAAACATACCAACTTCGGGTGGCTTGTTGCTAGGCATGGTCAGACACGCTGCATCATCGAACTATTCCACAGAAGCGCTAATCAGCGAGGAATGATATGTCTTTAAGAGCGATTATCATTGGCCTCGCTTTGGTCATCATACAAACGGCGGTCACACCGTATAATGACTATTATCTTCAAGGGACAGATATTTCCGGGAGTCATTTTCCTTTAGGGGCACTATTTGTGCTAATTGTCCTCACCCTAGGCATTAATCCTGTCCTCAAAAAAATAAGGCCGAAAGCGGAGTTGAATCCCGGTGAATTGATGATCGTATGGGTGATGCTAGTCGTCACTTC
>JAGWBT010000132.1:0-1373 GCA_021295755.1 Candidatus Poribacteria bacterium | reverse complement strand
CACTCTACCCTCACCTTCCCGATTGGCTTGTGGTATGGGATAAACAAGCATCCTCAGATTTCTACACCGGCGAAGTGTTCGTTCCCTGGGCGGTGTGGGCAAAGCCGCTTTTTGCTTGGACAATATTTATCATCGTTCTCTACTTTGTCACTATCTGTTTATCGGTCGTTCTGCGAAAACAGTGGGTTGAACACGAACGGTTCGTATTCCCGCTTGTTGCCGTGCCCGCCGAGATGGTTCAGCGTACAGGGTCCAACGGCCTACTCAGCGGCTTTTTCAAGAACAGAGCGATGTGGATAGGATTCGCAATTGCTGCCGCATTTCATCTGCTCAACGGTTTCCACGAATACTTTCCCGCACTTCCTCGCATTCCGAACCGCTACGACCTTTACGGACCATTCACCGAGAGACCGTGGATCGTGATGCGCTGGTGGCCCCAACTCCGCTTGTTTCTCTATTTCTCCGTTATCGGTATCACATATCTTCTCAGCATGGAGGTCTCCTTTAGTTGCTGGTTCTTCTTCCTTTTCTTCAAAGTTCAGTATCTGATCATCAACGGTTTTTCCATCCCGATCAATCCCTGGATCTCTGCACGGGCACAAACGATGGCGGTCTACGTAGTGCTTGCATTGGCTTTCATATACAACAGCCGCGGTCATTTAAGCGATATACTAAAAAAGACATTCGCCGAAAGGCACACAGCCAACGCAATTGATGATTCCAACGAGCCACTCCCTTACAAATGGGCATTGCTGGGATTAATTTTTGGATTTCTTCTGCTGGGTCTCCTCTGTGCCTACGCTGGGATGACCCTCTGGGTTGCGTTGAGCATTATCGCTTTTTTTCTCATTACCTCTACCGCCTTGACATGGATGGTCGTCAACGGCGGACTACTGCTCATCCAAGCTCCAATGTACCCCTCCGAATATTTCGAGACTACAGTCGGGACAAGAATCATCGGCGCGAACAGTTGGAGTCTCTTGGGATTCCAACGGGTCATGATGCGCGATTGGGGTGGGATTTTGATGCCGAGTATTCTACATGGATTCAAAGCCGTCTCTTGGGCGATAGCGCTCGCCATTCTCTTTTCGATAGGCGTTTCCTATGTTGCGTCGTTACCGCTGATTTATGACAAGGGGGCGCTAAACTTACAACAGGGCCCATTCATTAGGTCACCCAGATATTTTAACCACATAGCCTCGGTGATTCAGTATCCAAAGGGACCAAAATGGTCTGAAATTTATAGCATGCTTGTTGGCACCGGAATTATCTCTTTTCTCCTCGTTATGCGCCACCAATTTATTTGGTGGAAGTTACATCCAATCGGCTATGTGATGGGGGCTGTCTATTCATCGTATTTTCTTTGGGCATCA
>JAGWBT010000131.1 GCA_021295755.1 Candidatus Poribacteria bacterium | reverse complement strand
AAATGTATGCACAGTACCTTTCAGGCACTGGCACGGAGGTTGAGTATGTTATGTACAGAGGCGAAGGGCACATCCCAATAACTGCGAACAAAGACCGCCTCGAACGAATGTTACGCTGGTTTCGGAAGTATCTTATGGAATCGAATTGACATTTTCTTGTTTAGTGAATGCTAAAAATAAGTAGACATTTACCAATAACTCCAACCTGCGGAAAATTTCCAAAGTCCCCCTGATAAGGGGGATTTAGGGGGTTGGCTGTTGTGTCTTGGGAGTGTCTAATTAATTCTGACATCTACTATAATAAATATAGATATTGAGGTGCGGCCATCGTGGAGTAGGTTTGTGATTTCGATGTGCGTAGATTAGGCAACCCCGATGCGTCGAGGTGCTGCCCCACAAATCAGAGGATCGCAGATCAGGCAATCTACGCCACGGATTGCTGCCTTCAGGATTGGTTTGCAGCTGCCGGCGGGAGGTTTCTGATGTATTGTTCTATCCCTTTGGCGATCGCTGTTGCAAGCTGGCGTTGATATGCCTTTGTCGTGAGTTTCTTCCCTTCCGCTGGATTTGAGATGAAACCGACCTCAACAAGCACTGCGGGCACTTTGGTGCCGATGAGGACCACGAAAGGCGCGTGTTTTACCCCCCGGTTCTTCACCTGTTTCCCGGATGTCAGCTGCGCCTGGATTAGCTCTGCCAGCCGGCGGCTCTCCGTACTCTTGCTTTCCTTGAGGATTCTTCCCACAAGTGCATCGAGCTCCTTCATGTCGTACTCTGCTCCGATGTTTTCGCGCATGGCAGTGATTCGGGCGGATTCGTCGGAGGCGAGGGCGAGGTAGTAGGTTTCTATGCCGGCAGCCGAACGGGCGGTGCTGGCGTTGGTGTGGATGCTGATGAATAGATCGGCTTTCTGGCTTGTCGCAAACTGTGTCCGTTTTCTGAGCGGGAGAAAGACATCGGTCTCACGCGTCAGCTGGACGTTATACCCTTTCTTAACGAGGATGTCGCGTAGTGTTTTTGATAGGCTGAGCACAATCTGTTTTTCTTGCCTCGCTTGACTCACGGCACCGGGATCTTTGCCGCCGTGTCCCGGATCGATAACGATGGTCTTGACGCTCAATCCCAGTTGCTGTGCGAGCGACGGATCGGAAACAGGTTTTGGCGCTTTCGGTGGCGCGGGTGCGGGTTTAGCCTTGCTTGGCGGCGTTACCTCTTTGTTCTCAGCAGGTGGTTTCTGTGATGGAGGCTTTGGCTTGCTCGGCAGCGTCACCGTTTTGGACTCAATAACATCAGTTTTCTTCGCAGGCGGTGCAGCAGGGACAGGTTGAGGTGCTTTTGGTGGTTCAGGAGGCGGAGGCTTGGTCACTTCTGGCGGTGTTTTGGGTATATTGGGCTGAGCAACTTCAGGCGATGCTGGAGGTGCGGTTTCAGGTGTAGAATCGACGGGGGCTTCCTTCTCCGTATGCTCGGTATCGAGGCGTGAAGCTCGTTTCTCGGCTTGGGCGACAATTTGGGGATCTTGGCTTCGTTGAGAGAGTGCCTCATAGGTAATACGTGCCAATGTGGAATAACCTTGTGCTTCGTAAGCTCTGCCGAGCCGCAGTTGTGCTTTATCAGCGACTGCGTGGTTGGGATAACGACTGATGACCGTTTGATAGTGTGGCACTGCCTTGTTATAGGTTCCAAGCCGATCATAGGAATCTCCTAGCCAGTAGTACGCCTCTGCTGCGTGTGGTGAATTGGGGTAATCTTGGCCCAGTTTCTTGAGTGCGGCGATTGCGTTGTCGAGTGCTGGCTGTTCGTTCCCTTGTCCTAACCAGAACCAGCAAGAAGCGATTGCGTATTGGGAATCGTCCGCCCACTCCCCTTCCACATCTTCGTCGATGACGCCCTGAAATTCTTCAATCAAAGAGTCCCATCCCGCTTCGGTAGATGGGATTTCTCCTTGTGCTAGTTGGTAATGCTTGGCTGCAGCTGCACGATAAAGCGCTGATGTATCGGGCGGTGCCGGTGCAGGCGGCATTGCGGGTGAGCAAGCAAGCAGCAGGGATCCGAGCAAGATAAGTGCGTATGTATCTGTTTTCATGGCTTTCCCTAAGATGCACTGGTTGTGAGTGTTGGGTTTGGCTCTCGCTATCTGTAAGAATATGGTGTTGAGCGGTAAAACTCTATTGTTCTTGATAACGGGATGCTTTCAAACGTTCAACCCAACCTACGGTGCTGATTCAATCATGTGTCGATGTAAACTGTTCGCAAGCGCGGCAAACTCGGCGATGTCAAGCGTTTCTCCACGTCGCCGTGGATCAATGCCAACCTGATCACAGATGGTGTTGAACACCTCAGCAGAGATAGAAACGCCGTTTTTCAGGAGTGCGTTTCGTAACATTTTGCGCCGAGATTGGAACGCAGCGCGGACAATCCGAAAGAATAGTGCTTCATTTTCAGCAGCGATTTGAGGGGTATCACGCATCTGCAGGCGGAGGACGGAGGAATCGACCTGCGGTGAAGGAAAAAATTGATTTGGTGGGATTGTGTGCACAATTTCAGCCTCGGCGTAGTAGGAGACACCGATGGAGAGCGCGCCATAGCGTTTGTTTCCCGGTGGAGAGATGATGCGTTCGGCGACTTCTGTCTGCATCGTTAGGACGCAGGCGCCGATTTTCTGGCGATGCTTCAATAACTCCCATAGAATCGGTGTGGTGATGTAGTAGGGTAAGTTGGCGACAATTTTGGTGTTTTGGGGTGGGAAGTCATTTAGCAGGGTAGGGAGGTCTTGTTTGAGGATATCGCCTTGGATCAGGGAGATGTGGGGTGTCCTCGAGAATTTGAGCTGTAGTTCGGCATATAGAAAATCATCGATTTCAATCGCTGCGACACTTTTAGCGGTGGCTGCTAGCACGGATGTGAGAAATCCGAGTCCTGCGCCGATCTCCAAGACGAAATCGGCATCGGTCAGCTTTGCTGCCCAAGTTATCTCCTGCAAGGTGTGTGGGTCAGTCAGGAAATGTTGACCGAGTTTCTGGTTGGGGTTTCTGCCGGTGCGTTTGAGGAATTCACGGGTTTGTTGGTAGAGTGTCATTTCGATCGATGTTGGTGTTGGCGGATGAGGGAACGCAGATCTGCGTTCCCTACGAAAACCGTGTCAAATTAGTGGATCGTTACGCCGACTTCTCGTGCGACGTGGCGGATATATTGCTGACCTGTGATGGTGTCTTCGTATGGGAAGTGCTCCACATAGAGTGTGACATCGTGGTTTAGCTCATCCAATCGTCGTAGGATGGTCGCATAGTCCATAACGCCGGATTCATAACGGTGCTCCGCTTCTTTTGCCCCCGGAACCGCTTCGTCTATGTGCACGACTGATAAGCGTCCGCTCTCGTTCTGGCGCACCGCCGATATCGACAAGTCTTTCGCATGGAGTGCGGTGATTTTATCGCCCATCTCATCGAAAATCTGATTTACCAATTCTGTTGTTCTGTAGAACAGATGGGGCCAGGTCAGGTTCACGCAATCCATCAGTGCCTTCATTCGGGATGAGGCGGCTGCGTCAAACATCTCTTTGTACCGTTCCACAGAGCAGAGCGGGCTCATGATATGGGGGTGTGCGGCAACGTCTATCTCCGCTGCTTCTGCCTCCCTTGCCAAATCCACCGCAGCGTCAAGGCATCGCTTCCATGCCTCTTCAGTCCACATTTGGGGTGTGCATCTGTAGGTCAATCCGACATTGAACCCGACGCAGTGCGCACCTAAGATCCGCGCGTGGCGCAGTTGGCGACGATAGTGTTCGATGGCTGACTGGTATTCATCTTCATCTGCTGCGCCGAAGCCGCTGTGGAATGCGCTAAACTCACCCGGACGTATGCCGTGATCTTCGAGGAATTTCCTTGCCTCCTCGACATCGGCATCGCTCCAATCAGCCGGGGTGCTCATGGAGACCGTTTTTACCTCCATGATGCTGACTTTGCGGAGAAACTCGTCCCGCTCTTCTGCGGTTTTTCCCGGATGTATATTTGGACTCATTAAAATCATCTGACCCTCCTCGTCAATAAAAGAAAAGCCTCTTGATGCTAATAGAAACGTGTGACTGTTTGATCGTGAGCATCAAGAGGCAACTAAGATAGTTCTAACAATCCGCCTCACGGATTCTGTTTTATGGCGCCCCATTTTGTCGTGAGCTTTCGATGCGGTTCTACGCCGAGAAAATCTGTTCCCGGTGCGAGCATAATTTCTTGGATGTCTTCCTCCGTGAAAGCGACCTTCCAAATCATCACCTCATCGATAGCACCTTGGAACGGTTCACCAAACGCCCCGTAGCCGCCAATCGTGATAGGACCATTGGCGGGTAGGGGTGGTTTGGAACCGTCGCCTTTAGACCAGTCCTTCGCTTCATGGCCCTTATTAACACCGCCATCTCGGCTCGATTTCTGATCTTTTCCATTCAGATAGATTTTCATCGCATCGGGATTCCCAAAAGTATTGGTGGCAGCGATATGGGTCCATGTATCTATCGGTACAGAGTCCCATATCCCTGTGACACGATGAAAGTCCAGATCCCCTTTATCTCGATAAAAGAAAGATGGATCCACAGTCTCCAAGCGAATTGCATAATTCGCTTTGATTCCGTTAGGGCTATTATAGAGAATTCCGCGAGCCCCAGGTCTTGCGACATCCATACTAACCCAAGCCATAATCGTGATTTCGTCTCCGCCTTCAAAGGCGAATACGTCATCTGTTGCGGTGCGGACGATACCGGGGTCATTGATGGCAAAACGTAAGGCTTTTCCAAATTTCCCATCGTCCCACTTCCAGTTTCCTTCCAACTTGCCGTGATTTTCAAATTTAGATATGTCCGCCGCCGTTTTTCCTCTTCCTTCGTCGAAAGGGATGTACAGAACTAAGTCCTTCGGATCCCGTTTCCCGTGGACCAAGGAGGGCGGAGTCAGGAGTAAAAGGACACCTGCTATAAACAGAAAAGAAATCTTCGCTTTCATCGGCAACCTCCTTAACCATGCCAAAGGTTCGATGGATTCTTAAAAGACTCGTTTCAGGGGCTTTGTTTTAACGTTGCCCATGTCGTTGCTAGCCTGTCACGGGGTTCGACACCGAGAAACTCTGATCCCGGTGCCAGCATAATTTCTTGGATTTCTTCCTCGGTGAAGGTTCCCTTCCAGATCATCACCTCATCAATGAGACCTTGGAATGGGTCGAGAAATTTTCCATAGCCGCCAATCGTCACGGGACCTTCGGTTACCATGGGCGGTTTCGTCCCGTCGCCTAGGGACCAATCATCAGGTTTGGTGCCTCCCTTCATGTTGGTACGTTGTGGTTTCCCATCGAGGTAGATTTTCATCGCATCAGGATTCCCAAAAGTACTGGTCGCAGCGATATGCACCCATTTATCTAGCGGTATTGCATCCCATATCCCTGTAACACGATGAAAGTCCACATCTTCATTGTCTCGATAAAAAAAAGATGGATCCACACGATCCATCCGAAGTCCGTAATTCGCTTGCGTGTCTCGAGGGCGGTTGTAGATAATCGCGCGTGCCCCGACGAGTTTGCCTCCGACATTCGCGGGATCGACATAAATCCACGCCATGAGTGTGATCTCCTCTCCCTTCTCAAAGGCAAATCTTTCGTGCTGTGGGGTTCGGACAAGCCCGGGTTCGCGACCGCAAACCAATTCTCTACAAAAATAGAGAGCTTTTCCAAATTTTCCTTCGCGCCAGTCTACTTTGCCTTCCAACTTCGCGTGATTTCTAAATCGAGATAGGTCTTTAGCCGTCTTTCCTTGGGCTCCGTCGAAGGGCAGATAGAGGATTAGATCCAATCCACGACGCTGTTTCCCGCTGACTAGGGATGGCATCAGGAACAAAAGGAAGCCCGCTATAAGCGCCAATGCTTTCATGTTTTGTACCTCCTTTTCGGTAACCAATCACAAATTTTGAGTGCTTCCCTACCGTAGTGCGTAGTATTCTGCATTGCCGAAGCCTAGCCCCATCTATCAAAGGATTGAGCATAGGAAGGCGACTCATAAATTCGATTACATCCCTGACTTTCTGCATTTATGACTGAGCCTTAATTAAAAAAGCCCCCTGATGCTGATAGGAGAGTGTATCTATTTGATATAAACATCAGGGGGCAATATTGTCATTGCGGGTTTAAGTCTATTAGTTAGAACTTCGTTTTAGTGTTGCCCACGTTGTCGCGAGCTTTCCGCGGGGTTGAACAGCGAGGAATTCGTCGGCGGGTGCCGACATAATCTCTTTGATTTCATCGGCTTCAAAGACGCCCCTCCAGATCATGACCTCATCAATGGAGCCGTGGAAGAGATGTTTGCCTCCACCTCCCCAACGGGAGCCGATATCGATCGGACCTGGTACCGCAATCGCCTTAAAATTTCCGTTGCCATGACTCCATCCACTGGGACGTTCTTCCCCATCTACATAGAACTTCATGGTGTCTCCCTTGCCCAGAATAGCGGTACACGCGACATGTACCCACTGCTTCGTTGGCAAAGGGTCACCTCTTGAGGTCTTACGATGCCAATCTGCGTCCGCTGCATCGCGATAAAATAGAGCGGGGTGCCCCGGGTCTTCTATCCGAAAACCGTAGTTTGTGAAATTTCCTTCAGGACGGTTATAGATAACTACAAACTGATTAATCCCAGCCCAAGCCCAATGGTCAGTCTCATTTTTGATCCATGCCATCAGCGTGATTTCCGCATGCCCCTTAAAGGCAAAGGCATCATTTTCTCGAGTTCGGATATTACTAGTACCTTCGGGATCGCCGTCTCCATCCTTCATGTTAAACCGTACAGCTTTCCCATATTTGCCATCAACCCATTCTCCCGCCGATAATTTGCCGTCGGCTTCGCTTTCGGACTTGTCCTCCACGGTTCTGCCGCCGCCTTCGTCAAGGGGATAATAGAGCATTAATTCCAAACCAGGGCGCTGTTTCCCGTCGCCCAACGGGATAAGGATTAAAAGGACAGCTGCTATAAACAGAACAGAAATGGTTGCTTTCATTGTTCCTTTCTCCTTTGCTATTGCTCTGTAGATACGGTTAAGGTAAAATGTGCTGCTCGCCCGTTCATTCTTTTGGGGCAAGTCGCCTATGAACTAGCCGGCAGCAGGCGCTGCCAACGCATTAGGATTGATTGTACAACCGGTTTTGAACACCTCCCTATCATGTCAGGTTTTGATACCTGTGGTTGGGGATTGGAAATCTTGCGAGTCCCACTATCTAGTATATCACAAAATCCGAATGGGTACAAAACTAAAGCAGGTTCATATTCGCAAGATGAATCTTGGGGTTTTAGCCCTAAAGGATTTTTTTGAGAGCATCCCTCCCTTTGTTTTTTCAAGATCCCAGTTTTTGTGTGGGGAATTTGTAATTGAGTCCTAATTTCTTAGTATGTGGGTTGGGGAGGATAGGAGGGATTACCAACGGTACCTAGCTCTGAGCCAGTTCAACCACGCGGTCTAGGATACGATCTGCAACTTCGCGTTTGGAGAGCAGGGGGAGTTGTTCGCAGTTTCCACGTTGGTCCAACAGGGTTACGATGTTGGTATCGCCTTCAAACCCCGCGCCTTCCGCCAATACGTCGTTTGCTACGATGAGGTCACAGTTCTTCTTGACCAATTTCTTTTGGGCGTTCTCCAAGAGGTCATTCGTTTCGGCGGCGAAACCGACCGTGATCTGTCCTTTCTTTTTGCGTTTGCCTAGGACTTGTGCGATGTCCGGGTTTTGTTCGAGTGGGATGGTCAGTTGATCGGTGGTTTTCTTGATTTTGTTCGGGGAGAACGCTTGTGGGCGATAGTCGGCGACGGCTGCTGCCATCACCACGATATCGGTCTGATCGAAGCGTTCGAGGAGTGTGTCTTGTAGCTCCAGTGTGGTTTCTATGTAGCAGGTTTCGACGCCTGTGGGTGGTGCTGCTGTTGCTGGTCCGCTGATGAGGAGAACCTCTGCACCGCGATCTCGTGCGGCTTCGGCGACCGCATATCCCATCTTTCCGCTGGATCGGTTGCTGATAAAGCGGACTGGATCGAGGTATTCCCGCGTGGGTCCTGCTGTGACAATTACCCGCTTGCCGTCTAGGTCTTTGGGTGTTTGCAACATTTGGGTGATGCGTTCCAAGATGACTTCGACTGTGTTCAAGCGTCCCATCCCCTGTTTTCCGGAGGCGAGATCGCCGCTGACAGGTTCGACAAATTGGACGCCGTGTTCCTTCAAACTTTGGATGTTCGCCGCCACAAATGGGTTTTCATACATATGTTGTTCCATCGCGGGTGCAATTAGGATTGGGCAGTGGACGGAGATTGCGACCGTGGAGAGCGCGTTGTCGGCGATGCCGTTCGCCATTTTCCCGATGATGTTTGCGGTGGCGGGAACGATTGCTAGCAGGTGCGCTTTGTCAGCGAGATCGATGTGCACCGGTTTCCAATCGGAGCCGATATCGAAAAGGTCGAGCAGGACAGGGTTTCGGGAGATGACTTGGAATTGGATCGGCTGCACCAAGCGTGTGGCGTTTTCTGTCATGACGACCAGTTGGCTCGCTAGGTCGATGGATTTATGGATGGCGATTCCGCCGGTAACGCCGAGGATGATGGTTTTATTTTCTGATGCTTCCACGAAAGGCTCCTGTTTTATTTCTCTAGGATAGTGCCCGAATCAAAGGACTATCGCAGCGCGCTGTCTTAATGGGTGTGTCTTCTCCCCGAAAACGCACACTAGCTCTTTGAAGCTGCTGAAATTCTCTCTTGTGAATTCCTTTGTGAAACAAGCATGGGAGGCATACAGCTTCAGGCGCCCCCGGTGTGAAACGCTCGGCAAAGTTCGCACCTGCTTGCAACTGCTCAGAAACCTCTGATGCTTTGACATCGCCGCCCTTGAGTTCAATCAAAACCGCAACGAGACAGTTTTGAGCGGTGTCGCAGAAGAAAATAATATAGTCGCATCGTTTCCCCATCATTCCGTGTGCTGGGAATGCACGGTCTGCGTCTATCACAACTCGAGGAGAAGGTGCCTCAGTCATGTTCACGCCACAACTGCTTCTACTCCGTAAGGTGCTCAGGTTTTCTTCGCCCACTCGTGTCCGGATTCCGTTGAGCACCTCACTCATACTTTATCTTCCTTATCTCCTGTTTTCTTATCGAGTTGGTATTGAAGATCTGCCCACCGGTTGTAGAGTGCCTCGGCAACGTCTTCGTACTCCATTGGCTCTATGCCTTTGATGCGGTCAAACTCGATTTCCTTTACTTTCCCGTTCTTTTGGAACAACCAAGCCCCGACTTCTTCTTGTTCGAGCCAGCTTGCTGGTTCACCGGTCTTCACCCCCAGTTCACCTTCCCGCATCAGGTTTCCAATCTCTTGGAGCATGAAGTCGCTATGGGTGGTTACAAGCACTCGAACGCCAGCACGGACTAAGCGAGCGATGGTCGCT
>JAGWBT010000130.1 GCA_021295755.1 Candidatus Poribacteria bacterium | reverse complement strand
GTATTAGAACCCTTCGATCTCCAATGGCTCGAAATTGATATGTACGACCCAGAAGCGATCTTACAGATTAAAGAGTCCACAACCACCCGTATCTGTACGGGCGAAAACCTGTTCTACATGCGGGAGTTCATCCCCTATTTTGAACTACATGCTGCAGACGTGATGATGATTGACGTGGCGTGGAATGGGTTCACGCAATCTAAAAAAATCGGAGACCTCGCGGAGGTGTACCAGACCAATATCGCGCCTCACAACTACTACAGCCATATAGCGACGTACATGAGTGCAAGCCTATGTGCCGTCCTGCCCAATGTCCGCATTATGGAAATCGACATTGACGATGTACCGTGGAAAGATGACCTTGTCACCGATCCTCCGGAGATCATTGATGGTTACATGACGACTCCCACAAAGCCGGGATGGGGGACTGATCTGAATGAGGCGGAAGTCAAAAAACATTTGTGGGAGAACCGGTCTGCGAATTGGTAAGCAGCCGTATCTACGGTTTGAGTAGGAGTGATTATGCGGTCAATAAGTGAATGCAAAGCTATCATCTTTGACATGGATGGATTGATGATCGATACTGAAAGACTCGCGCTCAAAGCGTGGCAGCTTGCCGGCGCGGATTTCGGGTTTCCTATCAGCGATGACATTTTTATTACTATGGTGGGTCGAAATCGCCGGGATTCGGACTGCATTTTAGTTGAAATTTTTGGCTCCGATTTCCCAGTCGATGCTGTGCGAAAAAAACGTCGTACGTACGTCGATGGATGGATTGATGAGGGTAAGTTAGCCGTTAAATCTGGGCTTCTAGAATTGCTAAGTTTCCTAGACGAAATTTCAATGCCGAAGGCGGTGGCAACGTCTACAGGATACGAGCGAGCGATTCACAAACTATCACTCACAAATCTGCTAGACCATTTTCCCATAGTGATCGCTGGCGATCAGATACAAAAGGGTAAACCTGCCCCCGATATTTTTCTCGCTGCTGCGATGCGACTGGGGGTTCTCCCGGAGGGTTGTCTTGTCTTGGAGGACTCAGATGCTGGCATTCAGGCAGCCTATGATGCAGGGATGATACCTGTTATGATTCCAGACATGAAGCCACCTTCAGAGAAAAGCCTCACTTTTGCGCACAGAATTTTTGGAGGGCTAGGGGAGTTTCACAGCTACTTTCGGAAAAGTTTAGAGTTGATGTAACTGTGCTCTGCTGATGTAAATAATAATAGACTTAGAAAGGAGGGCCAAATGTCTGCACATACGTCCGATCCAATTCATGATATGTTCGTTCAATACAAAACAATTGCAGTGGTTGGGCTTTCTGCAAAGCTGGATCGTCCTAGTTATCGTGTTGCGAAGTTTTTGAAAGAACAGGGTTACCGGATTATTCCCGTAACTCCAACCTACGACGAGGTTTTAGGCGAAAAGGCATATCCAAGTCTGCTTGATATTCCTAAAAATCAACCTGTCGAAATTGTCGATATTTTTCGGCGTACCGAATACGTGCCAGAGATTGTTGATCAAGCTATCGAAATCGGGGCAAAGGTTGTCTGGATGCAACTGGGGATTATCCACGAAAATGCCGCAGCCAAAGCACGTTCACACGGTTTGCAGGTCGTAATGGACAAATGCACAAAGCCCGAATTTACAAACCGATTTCTGTCGCCTCAGGTGTGATATCAATGAACGCACTCACGCCCTAAAAATAAACAGAAATACCACGAACGCTACAGCAACGGGCAGAAAGCAGATGTCAGCGCCAAAGGACTTGCAACTGGCTTTGAACGCTTTTTCTTGCGACATATTGGTTTATTGCTATGCAAGACACATACATTTTATTCAAGCCTCTAAAAAGTCTGTGGGAGCGGATGCTCCCTCCGTTGAAGTATGCAACGACACGGTGGGTTCTTTTGCCCAAGCTGAAGTCGGATTCGGCGGAAATGCGATCCTATGCTGCGCAAGCGTTGGAATCAATGGGGGATGTGCAAGCCGTACTGCCTCTGATTAACGCTCTGCGGGATGCGGACAGCACTGTGCGACGTTTTGCAATCTCCTCGCTAGGAGCATTGCGGGATGCGCGGGCGGTTGAGCCGTTAATTCCTTTTCTGAACGATGTGGAACCGGATATGCGTTGCGCCGCTGCCGTTGCGCTGGGGGATTTGAGGGCTACCTACTCGGTTGAACCGTTGATTGCAGCATTAGACGATCCAGATCGATCCGTCTGTTCGGCGACGGTTATTGCTTTGGGGAAAATCGGGTCTCGACAAGCTATTGAGCCGCTTAATGAGTTGGCGAGGACGACCAACAGCGAGTGGCTGCGCCGCTATGTGAGTGAGACGCTGCATCAGATTGAGGAACATGAGAATAAAAATAATAGTTATAATGAGGTGTTATATTGAATCGAATTGAAGCAAAATTTGAGCAGTTACGCGCAGAGGGTCGGAGCGCGTTTATGCCATACATCTGTGCCGGAGATCCAACCGAAGAGATCAGTCGAAGACTACTTTTAACGCTTGAAGAGGCGGGTGCGGATCTCATTGAACTGGGCGTGCCGTTTTCCGACCCTATCGCGGATGGACCAAGCATCCAGAAGGCGAGTGAACGGGCGTTGACGGATAAAATCTCACTCCGAGGGGTTCTTGATATGGTTGAGACCCTTCGGCAGGAGACACAGATTCCGATTGCACTAATGACTTACTACAATCCAATTTTTCGGATGGGAGAAGCGGAGTTCTGCGCTGCAGCACACAAGGCGGGTGTAGATGGAGTCATTATTCCAGACCTTCCACCGGAGGAAGCCTCTACGTTGTTAAAGGTCGCTCCAACGCATGACCTTGCCACAATCTTCCTCGCCGCGCCCACAAGTTCGCCTGAGCGAATGCGTTTCATTGCGTCGGCCAGCACAGGGTTTATCTATTGTGTCTCGGTTACCGGCGTCACAGGGGCGCGTGCGACACTTTCCGATGAGATGCAGCCGATGATCACTGAGTTGAAGAAGCAGACCCCAAAACCGGTTTGTGTTGGGTTTGGGGTATCAACCAGTGAGCAAGCGAATACAGTCGCGCACCTTGCGGATGGAGTCATCGTTGGTAGCGCAATCGTTAACGTTATAGAATCACATCTGGGAGACGAAACGGCAATCTTATCGAACGTGAAGAAATTTGCGGAAGAATTGGCAGCGGGGGTGCGGGGAGAGATTTGACAAAAATCCCGATCCAATCGGGGCTACGAAACCTATCGTAAAATTACATCCGATAGGTTCGGTAGCGAGATTGTAACGCACCCCGACGCGGTTTCTCTTTAGGGTGAATACTGTAAGCAAATTGGTCACAGATTTGTGACAGATTGTCTATAAAATCTGACCAACTGTATGTTTTATCTTTATGGGCTTGCCCGTCAGCAAGAAGTAGGGCGAGCTCATAAAAATTCTGACGATTCTTTTGAGAGTCTTGACTGTGTGTCATTTTGACTTCCTTTCTGTTGATTTTTTGGCACTTCAGATTACTGAATTGAGCGAATTCTCTATAATCCTATAACTTTGAACAATAGAAAAGCTAGTGAGGGCACTGGCTTTCCTCAAGGAGGCACATTGATTGATTTTCAAGATGCAATAATAGTGCCAATATTTGTACTTAAGCCTTTGAGAACATCAAATCTGACGCAGCATATATAGACACCTTGATTTCAAATGCCCTTTGAACTACCAGACGAATTCTGGCAACGAGAATTGATGCGACAAATCGGGCAGCTGCGCAACCGTCTATGACCTGTTTTGTGCAACATCAGAGTTTCCGAAATCTTGCCTAAATTGATAAAACGTCTTTAGGCGCCTGCGGGTTTCTTAAAAAGATCCGAACTGTTGCTGTACAAAGACCATGAACGCCAAATCGGTGTTTCGCAATCGCAACAACATGTATCAAAAGTAGCACGATAAATCTATTACATAAAGGAGTAAATATTACAATGGCAACGGACCAACCCATTCGAGTTCGCTTCGCGCCCTCGCCGACAGGATTTCTTCATATCGGAGGCGCACGCACCGCACTGTTTAATTGGCTTTTCGCAAGGCATCATGGCGGAACATTCATCCTTCGAATTGACGATACCGATGAAGCCAGATCCACCGACGAATCGATGCAGGGCATCTACGATTCGATGGAATGGCTTGGACTTGATTGGGATGAAGGACCGAGGGCTGGAGGACACCACGCACCTTACATTCAAACGGAGCGCGGTGATCTCTATGACAAATATGTGCAGCAGTTACTCGACACAGGTAACGCGTATCGCTGCTACTGCACTCCCGAAGAATTGGATCAGATGCGGACGCTTGCTCGTGTGGAAAAACGCCCACAGGGGTACCCCGGAAAGTGTAGACATCTGACAGAAGCGGATCGACAGCAACTCGAAGCGGAAGGACGCAAATCAACGATTCGGCTCAAAATCCCGGAAGGTGCAATCATTGTGCGCGATCTCGTGCTGGACGTGGTAAAATTTGAGGCTGACACGCTTGACGACTTTATTATTGTCAGATCCAACGGTTCGCCGCTCTACAATTTCACTTCGATCGTTGATGATATTGAAATGGGAATAACGCATATCATCAGAGGGGCAGACCACCTGTCTAACACCCCTAAGCAGCTCCTAATCTGTCAAGCACTCGACATTGACCCGCCGCAGTGTGCACATCTGCCGATGGTGCTCGGCAGCAGCAAGGGCGAGAAGTTAAGTAAGCGGCACGGTGCTACCTCCGTTGGACAGTACCGCGATGATGGGTATCTGCCGGAGGCGTTGATTAATTTCCTCGTGCGGCTTGGTTGGTCCTACGACGACAAAGAGGAAATTTTTTCCGTTGACCAACTCGTTGATAAATTTGACTTTGAGCGGGTAGGAAAGAGCGGCAGTGTCTTTGACATCAAAAAGCTCCAGTGGTTAAACGGGCACTATATCACACAGTTAGACCTGCCTGCACGCACCGATGCAGTCATCCCCTTCTTGCGGAAAGCGGGTTTTCTAGAGGAAGAAAAAAGCCGGGCCTGGCTGGAGCAATTTATTGCAGCGGTTGGAGATCGATTGGAAACACTAGCGGATATTACCGCCTACAGTTACCTTTTCACCGACGATTTTGATTATGACCCCAAGGCGGTTAAGAAGTGGTGGAAAGGCGATCCCGCTGAGATTTTGCAGGGACTCCGCGATGTTTTAGCGGCGGTTGAAGTGTTTGAAACGGAGCCGGTTGAAGCGGCAATTTGGGCGCACATTGAAGCGAAAGAGATCAGTCGGATCAAGGCGATGCAGCCGTTACGGGTTGCACTGAGCGGCGAATCGGGGGGCCCCGGCTTATTTGATATTATCATCCTGCTCGGCAGAAAAAAGGTGCTTGAGCGGTTAGACAGGGCTATCTACCATATTCAAGAGACTTCATAACAATTGACGATGCTAGAAACCCGAAGCGAGAGGCCTTCTTTGTTATCGAGTTATTCTACCTTGGGTGGATGTTCACCAGCAGCGTGAAGTAATCGTTGTAAATTGAGAAGTTGAGGACGATTCAGATGTAAGGCATCTATGGTTGCTCTGCCTGTCCTAGTTCGTCCAATGATGTACATGAAGTCCGCACTCCAAACGAAGTGTCTCGACCATCGTTGCCGGCGGGAATTAAAGGGCGGAACGCGCTGTCCTGTATGTGGGTCTTGAGCGTGGGTTTTGGTATATTTGTGACTATTGCACCATGGACATGCCCACGCCAAATTGTCCAAAGCTGTTGTTCCGCCAGCATTTCTTGGTTAGATATGTTCGCAGTAAAAGGAGGCATTGGTAAAATCGGCGGGGCAACGGCAGAATTCGCAAAGTCCCCGTGCTTGCTCGTTCACTTGGCGGCGCAATGAGAGGGAGATACGCTCAGAAGTCGCCATTGCCGTCTTTCAAACCAAGTTCTGCCATGATGCTCCGCAATGTTGTTCCACGGCGTTGTGCTAAGGTGCTGAGAGCTTCAATGCGCTTGATGTTTCGAGCCTCCAACTGTTGGAGCAACGATTGGTATTCAGTAAGTTCATGTTCCGTCAGTGTTGTCGCTTCACACTTGCGGCGCAACTCCTCATAGCGTTCCTGTTCAGTAGGAGGCAAGAAGGAATGTTCCTGAATCAAAGTTACTAGTACTGCTTCATCTTTCTCTCCATTTTGCTTTTGCCACTCCGAAAATTGCTGCGTGAATTCGCGCAGTTCAGCCGGCGGCAATTGCTTAACCACACTAAGCAAATCTTCGACAGTCAATTCACTGTGAATTTGTACGGCGGACATGAAACGCTCTCCTTTCCACAGGGCTTACAATGTCCCTCACTGACGCTGCTGTGCTCTCTGAATCTTTGCCCAAGTGTCCCGCAGCGTTACCGCCCGATTGAATACCAGTTTTTCATCGGAGGAATCGGGATCTACACAGAAATAGCCCGTTCTTAGGAACTGGTATTGGGTTCCCGGCACGGCATCGGCGAGACTGGATTCAACTCGGCATGATTCCAATATCTCCAGTGAGTTTGGATTCAAATTCGCCTCGAAATCATCATCCGTGAGAACGTTGGGATTCGGTTCGGTAAAGAGATGATCGAATAGGCGAACCTCGGCTTCAAGTGCGTGAGGTGCGGAAACCCAGTGCAACGTTCCCCTTACCCTACGTCCATCGTCAGACCACCCTCCCCGTGTATCCGGATCATAAGTGCAATGTAGCTCAGTAACTTCTCCCGTCTGCTCATCCTTAACCACATCGACACATGTAATATAGTACGCGTGTTTTAAGCGTACTTCACGACCGGGTGCCAAACGGAAGTATTTCCGTGGTGGATCTTCCATAAAATCTTCCCGTTCAATGTAAATCTCACGTGAAAACGGAATTTTCCGATGCCCCATACTCTCGTCCTCTGGATTGTTCTCGGCATCTAGCTCTTCCACCTCGTCCTCCGGATAGTTATCAATAATCACCTTGAGTGGACGCAGGACAGCCATCACACGTGGCGCACGTATATTCAAATCTTGACGCAGGCAGTATTCAAGCAGCGCAATATCGACCAGATTATCGCTTTTCGCCACGCCGATACGATTGCAAAAATCTCGGATGGCTTCCGGGGTGTAGCCACGTCTTCGGAAACCGGATAGTGTCGGCATACGCGGATCATCCCACCCGCTGACATAGCCAGATTCCACGAGTTGGACGAGCCACCGTTTGCTCAATATCGTATTGCTGACATTGAGTCGAGCGAACTCAATCTGCTGCGGATGATAGATTTCCAATTCGTCAAGATACCAATCGTACAGGGGGCGATGGTCCTCATATTCGAGCGAACATAACGAGTGGGTGATACCCTCTATAGAATCGCTTTGGCCATGCGTGAAGTCGTACATCGGGTAGATACACCACTTGTCGCCCTGTCTATAATGCGTTGCCCGCCGAATGCGATACATGACCGGATCCCGCATGTTCAGATTGGGAGATGCCATATCAATTTTGGCGCGAAGTGTGCGCTCGCCGTCCGAAAACTCACCTGCCCGCATGCGCACGAAAAGATCGAGGTTTTCCTCAGCGGAGCGGTCACGATCCGGGCTGTTCACCCCCGGCTCCGTCAACGTGCCACGATGCTCCCGTATTTCGTCGGGATTCAGATCGCAGACGTATGCCTTACCTTTCTGGATGAGTTTCACAGCATATTCGTAAAGCTGTTCAAAATAGTCCGAGGCGTAGAACTCTCGGTCTTCCCAATCAAATCCGAGCCATCGGATATCCTTCTGCTGTGATTCCACATATTCGATGCTTTCCTTGGTCGGATTGGTATCGTCAAATCGCAAATTGCAAAGCCCATTGAAATCTTCCGCCACGCCAAAGCTAATACAGATAGCTTTGGCATGACCAATATGTAGGTAACCGTTTGGCTCCGGCGGAAACCGCGTGTGCACACGACCGTCAAATCGGTTTGTCCGCAAATCCTCCTGAACCGCCTGCCGAATAAAATCAGTCGTGAGTGTGGAATCGTTCGTACTGTTTTTTGCTGTTTCGGTTGTTTCATCTTTCATGGTGTTTTCCTCGATTTATTAAGATAGTGTATATAATCCGATGTTCTCTCAAGAGTCGATGAGAGGTTCGGAAATTATAGGAAAGATTCGCGTGGTTGTCAACCTGATTTCTACAGTGAGCGCCTATTTTATGAGGAAGTTGTTAAGCAGAAGCACGGTATGTCCTTACTGACAGAAGAGTATCGTCAAAAACCTTCTGTAAACTGAAAAAAGTTGACTTTTAACCTGACTTTGTGATAATCTGATCGCCATACCTCGGAGATATCTACTGACGTTGGCAAGTTTTCATTGTTTTCAAGCCAAAATTTCTAGCAAAAAAAGGATTTATCGAATGCAATTCAAACGTTTATGTCTGACGATAACTGGAAAGCAGATAAAAAAGAAAGCACTATTTTTCAGGTTTAGCCTTTTATTCGCGGCCGTCCTGTTTTTGCAGAGCGGCACCGCCCAAGTCGACGAGTTGGTCCTTGGAGGGCATACGGCTTATGTCTGGTCTGTAGCGTAGCGGGAGCCGGGACAAGACAATTCGGTTGTGGGATGCCCGTACCGGTGTGCACAGGAAAACCCTTAGAGGGCATTCGGAGGTGGTCTTTTCCGTAGCGTATTCTCCGGACGGAAACACGCTCGCCAGCGGGAGCCGGGACAAGACAATTCGGCTGTGGGATGCCCGTACCGGTGCGCACAGGAAAACCCTTAGAGGGCATTCGGAGGTGGTCTTTTCCGTAGCGTATTCCCCGGACGGAAACACGGCGGGAGCCGGGACAAGACAATTCGGTTGTGGGATGCCCGTACCGGTGTGCACAGGAAAACCCTTAGAGGGCATTCGGATATGGTCTTTTCTGTAACGTATTCCCCGGACGGGAACACCCTTGCCAGTGGCAGCCGGGATGACACGATTCGATTGTGGGACGCCAACACCGGCGCGCTCAAGAGGATTCTTAGAGGGCATAGGGATGATGTCTGGTCTGTAGCGTATTCCCCGGATGGAAAGACCCTCGCCAGTGGGGGCAAGGACGAGACGATTCGATTGTGGGACACCCTTAGCGGCGCGCTCAAGAAGACTCTTAAAGGGCCCATGGGTGATGTCGAGTCCGTAGCGTTCTCCCCGGATGGAAAGACCCTCGCGAGTGGGAGCCATAACGATGACAATATTACCTTGACGATTCAGTTGTGGAACGCCGGTACCGGTGTACACGAAATGAACCTGAGAGGACATAGGGCTGCTGTCATGTCCGTAGCGTTCTCTGCGGACGGAAATACACTCGCTAGTGGAAGCCAGGACAAGATGATTCGGCTGTGGGACGTCAGTTCCAGAACGCACAAGAGGACCCTTGAAGGGCATAAGGGTGATGTCATGTCTGTAGCATATTCCCCGGGCGGAAACACGCTCGCCAGTGGCAGCCGGGACGACACGATTCGACTGTGGGGTACCGGCTCCAGGATCTTGAGAGGGCATAGGGATGATGTCATGTCTGTAGCGTATTCCCCGGGCGGAAACACGCTCGCCAGTGGCAGCCGGGACGACACGGTTCGGCTATGGGACGCCAACACCGGGAGGCTCAAGAGGATTCTTAGAGGGCATAAGGATGATGTCAGATCTGTAGCGTTCTCTCCCGACGGAAGTGCCCTCGCTAGTGGGAGCAATGACCACACGATTCGACTGTGGAACGCCAACACCGGCGCGCACAGGATGACCCTTACAGGGCATGGGTGGTGGGTTACTTCCATAGCGTATTCTCCGGATGGAAAGACCCTCGCCAGCGGGAGTGAGGACGACACGATTCGGCTGTGGGACGCCAACACCGGCGCGCATAGGATGACCCTCAGAGGGCATACCGATGATATCATGTCCGTAGCGTTCTCTCCCGACGGAAGCACCCTCGCTAGTGGGGGTGGGCGCAGCATTTGGCTGTGGGATGTCAACACTGGGGCGCACAGGAAGACCCTTACGGGGCATTGGTGGGTCACTTCCGTAGCATTCTCCCCGGACGGAGAGACCCTCGCCAGTACGAGCGAGGACGGCACGATTCGACTGTGGAACGCCAACACCGGCGCGGGTGAGATGATCCTTAGAGGGCGCGCATATAGGGGATTCGAGAGGGATGTCATGTCCGTAGCGTATTCCCCGGACGGAAGGACCCTGGCTAGTGGGAGCAAGGACCGGACAATTCGGTTGTGGAACCTTGAAGCCCTATGGGATTCGGCACCGACAATGACGATTACCGGACCAACTGGCCCAGTGACTGGACCGTTCGGTGTAACGATTCGGTTCAACAAGCCCGTGGCAGGCTTTGAGGCGACCGACATCCGGGTCAGCAATGGTTCCCTAATGAAGTTGTCGGGTTCCGGCACTGCCTACACGGCGAGGATCGCGCTCGACAACCCAGGCCAAGTGACAGTCGATGTGCTCGCCAATGCGGTCCAGAACATAGAGGGCGTAGGGAACACCACGGTTCAGCGATACAGCGTCCGATACGATCCTCCAATCTCTGAAGAGCCAATCCTTAGAGGGCATACGGGTGGGATTATGTCCGTAGCGTTCTCCCCGGACGGAAGGACCCTCGCCAGCGGCAGCCAGGACGGCACGATTCGGCTGTGGGACGCCAACACCGGCGCGCATAAAATGACCCTCAGAGGGCATACTCCCAGTTCCGTAGCGTTCTCCCCAGATGGCTATACGCTTGCAAGTGGGAGCGGAGACCGGACAATTCGGCTGTGGGATTCCCGTACCGGAACGCACAAAAGGACCCTTGAAGGGCATACAGGTGGAATCTGGTCCGTAGCGTTCTCTCCCGACGGAAGGACCCTCGCCAGCGGCAGCCAGGACGACACGATTCGGCTGTGGGACGCCAACACCGGCGCGCGTAAGATGACCCTCGGAGGGAATACTGTCACTTCCGTAGCATTTTCCCCTGATGGATACACCCTCGCCAGTACGAACGAGGACGGCACGATTCGACTGTGGGACGTACCCACTGGCTCGAACGAGAAGACTCTGAGACCGGGGCCAAGGTATACAGGATCCCGGTCTGTCGCGTTCTCTCCCGATGGACGCACCATCGCCAGCGGCAGTTATGACGGTACGATTCATCTGTGGAACCCCTTTACCGGTGTGCACGAGAAGGCCCTGAAAGGACATACGGATAATATCATGTCTGTAGCGTTCTCCCCCGACGGAAGTACCCTTGCCAGTGGGAGCGCGGACAACACGATTATGTTATGGGACGCTCATACCGGCGCGCACGAAAAAACTCTTACAGGTCATAGGCTTAATGTTATGTCTGTAGCGTTCTCCCCCGACGGAAGTACCCTTGCCAGCGGGAGTGCGGACAACACGATTCGGTTGTGGAACCTTGAAGCTCCATCGGATCCAGGGCTGACGGTGATGAGCACCGGGCTGTCGAGTCCGGCGGTCAGTCCGTTCAACGCGACGATCTCGGTCTATTCTGTAGCGTTTTCTCCGGATGAGAGGGTCTTGGCTAGCGGAAGTGATGACGGGACGATTTGGCTGTGGGACGCCCGTACCGGCACACACATGACAATCCTTGAAGGGCATACAGGTGATGTCACTTCTGTAGCGTTTTCCCCGGACGGGAGGGGCTTGGCTAGCGGGAGTGATGATGGGACGATTTGGTTGTGGGACGCCCGTACCGGCGCGCACATGACGACCCTAAGGGATCGATAGCAGGTTTGTCACGCTGTATAATTTTTGTCGGTTCTGACAGCGGCTATGTATTGGCTGAGTCGAGGGCAAGAATCCATGATAAAAAGCGTCTAACTAGTTTTGCGAGCGAGCGAACCGGACGTGAAACGGGGCGAGGTCGTCGTCAAGCGAAACGCCCCTCTCGAAAATCGGCGGATGCCAACGGTACGTGTGTTTTGCTACAACCAGCTGCCCCCATCGGAATGTAAGTCCGCATCGCGTGAAAATAGAGCGAACCCCACTCGTTCCAGAGACATGGATACCCTATCGCCCTCGCCCATGCTGCCGATGTCCAGATCACAACTTATGATACAAAGGGGCGGTGGTGCGTTAGTTAGAACTAGGACATCAAACTGTAGGCTTCTGCACTGTTCGGGCAGATGAATAAAACAAAAGCGGGGAATTGATCACAAGTGGTGGTACTTTTACCATCTGTCCGCTGATGAATATTTTGCCACTAGTACACTGTCAGGCAAATTATGCTTGTGTATATTGGTTGAAAGCAAACGGTAACATATATAATAATTCCAAAACT
>JAGWBT010000129.1 GCA_021295755.1 Candidatus Poribacteria bacterium | reverse complement strand
AAATGCAACGCAGTGATTCCAGACATGAGCGTGTCCGTCTATTGTCTTGTGTAATTCACGATTGCCGTGATTAGAATATAGTTTGAACTTGTAGGTTTTCATGTTTTTTCAACTAAGGATTTAGCTCTCTGGCTCTCATGTCCTATTCCGTAGGAGGTGGGAGGCACCACCGAGCAGTGGTGCGGAATCCCCCCACGAAAGCCAAAGGAATTATACCATATTTTAACTACAAGTTCAACCGTTTTTAGACGTTGACACAAGGAGCCAATCTGTATCCCCGCATTAAAAGACGGGGGTTTAGATTGGAAGATTTTGATAAATAAAGTGTGATTTTGTAAATTTCATGACCGTGATGAATCCTGAAAATGCTTGAATCAATTGACGAACTGTGATATACTGCTATAATAACTTTAAGGTTATATCTTTCGCAAGCCGGTTAAGCTACAATATATTTAAGTTTGGGTCTGAATATGTAATCCAAGCTGCTAGAGTGTATTGACATTTATGTGGAACCTTGCTCATAAATTGATGTTGATTTGGCAGGTCAGCAAACCTTCCACGGGCAACCGCTTTAGCATAGCACACATCTGTAAAACCGCTGAAGTATAGAGGCCATTGGGATTCTTGGCACAGTCACCAATTATGAATACCCGTATAGGGATTGAAATTATTTTTTTTTACCTGACAGTGCCCTGCCAAACCTGTGAATCGTAATGGTATGCAATGTCCATTGTCAGACTGCTTGGTTCCATTCGTGTTATGGGTTGTTTCAGGGTCGCTTCACAGAAGTTATCCCTGTAAATCCCTCAATCCAGAGAATCCTGATTCAGACAGGCAGCGGCACCAGAACTAGCAACTTGCGTTAAAATATAACAACCTTGATCAAAAAGTAATCAAATCCTACATAGGAATAGCTAGAACATTATAGTGAGCATAAATGATGAGGGGATGGTCTATACTGTCAATCAGGAGGTTACATTTCGATTATGGCTGGTGAGGCTTTAGGTTTGGTTGAAACGAGAGGGTTGGTTGGAAGCATCGAAGCGGCTGACGCGATGGTCAAAGCGGCGAATGTCCAAATTATCGGCTATGAAAAGATCGGCGGCGGGTATGTCACCGTCATGGTCCGTGGCGATGTCGGTGCTGTCAAAGCAGCCACAGACGCCGGGGCAGAAGCAGCCGCACGCGTCGGAGAGGTTGTATCGGTCCACGTCATCCCACGACCACATGCAGAGGTTGAATCGGTTTTACCCGTCCAAGAACAGTCCGATGACAACACGCTGACGATTGATATCGCCAACGATGAAGCAACAAATTGATGGAGTCAGGGAAGATAACGGATGAATGACAAGGCACTCATTGAACTGGTCACTCATAAAGTGCTTGAACAATTGAAGCAGGGTGCTTTGAATCCCGATGAAATCGGGAATAAAGAACCCTGCGGTGGCTGCGCCTTGCGAACTTGCGCGGCTGGGCGGCGTGCCTGTGATACTGTCGTTCAACAACAGCAGATTCCCGTTGGGGTTTCGGCGCGACATGCGCATGTAACTCAAGAACACTTAGAGATCTTGTACGGCGAAGGTCATCAACTAACAATTCACGCCCCTTTATACCAACCCGGTGCATTTGCGGCGAAAGAGACATTAACCGTCGTTGGAAGACGTATGCAAGCAATTGAGGGGCTTCGGATTCTCGGTCCCGTGAGGGATTATTCTCAGGTTGAGCTTGCACAGACTGATGCAATTCGCTTGGGACTCAATCCACCAATTCGCGATTCGGGCGATCTCGCCGGTTCAGAGTCAATTGTCTTGATTGGTCCCCAAGGGGCTATTCACTTAGAAGAGGGCGCAATCTGTGCGACACGGCATATTCACATGACTCCCCAAGATGCGGAACGTTGGGGGATACGTGAAGGCGATCTGTTGAAAGTACGCATCCCCGGCGAGCGAGCGTTGACTTTTGAGAAAATCCATCCGAAAATATCACCAAGCTATGTGCCGCAGATGCATCTCGATACCGATGACGCTAATGCTGCCGGTTTGCAGGGAGGGGAAGGCGTCGAGTTGCTGAGAGATTAGGGGTAGTTAAGTGGAGGTCAGTCCAGAAATCATTCGGCGGATTGAAGCAGAGGTCGCGAAAGTTCTCAAACGACAAGGAATGGCTTTGGCAGCTGCCCAATCCGATAAACGGATTCTGGCGATATTCGATGCCGCTCAAGTCGATCTTGCACGTCCTCTAGAACAGCTTGATAAATGTATTCAGCGAGGCTATGTCGTTACAGCCATTTTGTCAGATATAGCGGCTAAAATCTTGGACGTCTCTCGTATCCGATCCACATGCGGACAAGAACGGGTTTTCATCGCCACTGAAATTACAAACCTTCAGCCTTTCACCGAAGGTTTCTCCGCAATCGTTATTCCAACGCTATCGTGCGCGATGACAGCGAAACTGAGTCTGGGCATGGCAGATACGCTGTGTACTTACCTGGTATTCCAAGGGTTGCTTCGGGGGAACAGGGTAATAGCAACGTCTGATGGTTTTGAAATCTCGGAGGAGTCTGAAGTCCCACCTGAAATATCAAAGTTAGGGCAAGATTACATCAAAACCCTGTCGGACTTTGGGGTTCAATTTGTTACGACCGATCGAATCGCTGAGACAGTTCTAAGTGACGGTACACACCATTTTAACCCGGACTCAACAGGGGGACAGAACGTTATCACCGCCTCAGTGATTGACGGACTTGCATCGGGTGTACGTGAATTGCGTTACACCAATCCAGTGATCATTACACCACTTGCACGCGATTTAGCAGCCCGAAAGGGCATTCAACTCGTGGCGGTGGATTAAAGATCTCAATATTTTGGTATCGCTTTTGCCACAGTTGTGTATCTCTATTGCTACGATTTGAACCTAACGGACACCATATCGTTCTACCACTGTAGGGCAAACAATCCTTAAATCAATTGACTCATGTAAAGAAATGGTGCAACCGAAACCGATTGAGTTCATGAGTTCAATCGTCTATTATGGTGAATTCCAAAAATATAGTAAACACGAGAAATAAGGAGACATTTACTGACAAGGGGGATTTAGGGGGTTGGTTCTGCATTGAAAGTGTATCAATAATTCTAAACTTTACTATAAATAGACACTTTCGCTCCCCGTGTATGGTAGGCGCAGTTGGAAACAGCGCCGATGCGGTGTGGTTTGTAACCGCACCTACCGGGTCTGAGGACAGTGCGGTTCGGTTCGGGGCGTTTCATTAATTCTAAGATCCACTATAATGAACCAATGTACGAATGAACCAATGAACAAAACGCTTTCACGTTTCACGCATTACGTTTCACGCATTACGTTTCACGCTTTTACACCTTGCACTTTCTTTTTAGATAAGCCAATCAATTATGGCATCTAAATTGCTATCGACAGATTACGAATTCTATTGGTGGATAACGTCAAGTTCGCTCATGGACTGTAATTGTCATGGGCGAACTCCTTGCATTGTGCAAGGAAGTCACGAAAATCCGCTTCGCTAGGTGCACCTAAAAGGAGAGTTTCCATGAAATTTCGCATCCCGACTTCCATAGGCCCGATGCTAATAATCTGCTTATTGACGCTCATGCCCCATGCTGCGCTAGCAGACTACGACTACTTTTCGGACCGAACCAGTCGCGAACACCGGGACGCAGGTGATGTTGAAGACTGGATTGAGCGTGGCAACGCAACTGTCACTGCAAGCCCTCGTTTTGAAAACGGGATTCGCCTAACAGCTTGGGCAAATGAATCTGATAAAGAAGAAGCCTACGAATTTGCGATAGCCAGCGCAGTCTATCTTTTTGAGATACCTCGACAGGCTCAGTATGTCGAGATTTTGGTGCGCTATCGAGGAGAACCCCATCGAGCGGACTTTGATTACGAGGAAATTGCAGGGCGTGTCTGGATTCGCAATACCAAACGTGAATATGCCCGCAGGAACTATAGTGATAACGGTGAAGAGGAAACCCTCTACGGCGATACCTTCTTTTTACGCGCGAAACGTCGATCAGAGACCATAAAAATTGCGACAGCTGGGCGTGTTGATAACGGTATCCTTGAAATGCACATTGTCGCTGAAAATGGCGAGCAACTTGATCTCGAATATGTTGACGTCGTAACTTATCAACGACAACCTGATGTGCGCGTTATACACCGTTACGCTCGAGATTACCATTGGCAACCTTGGTACAGGTACACTTATCTCTATTTTTACGATGGGCCATTTTATTACTGTACAGATCTAGATTACTACATTCGATGGAGTTACCCGGTCTATGACCATCACTACCGTGCCATTCGTCGCACTTATGGCGGTTACCTCCACAGCTACTATCGCCGTTACCCGCGTCGCTACCACCGCGATTCCTACTACCATGTGAATGTCCATGTTGATAAATCGCCTAAGACGCGGCGACTGAATCGATGGACTCCGACGCATGAAACAACGCGCCGCGAATATTCACGGAGCCGATTGTCGGTCACCACATCCAAAGTGAACAGAACCAATACACAAGCGAGTAGAGCCAATGTACAGACCCGTGTCCGCTCGCTAATTACGGAACATCGTCAGACACCGGTGCTTTCAGATCGAGTCATCCAAGGGGCGACACTTTCTCGAAAACGGAGAGTTACTGATACAAGGAACGAGTCTAATACAAGCAGTAGGTCAAACACGACTGTACAACGGCAGCGCAATAGTCAACGTTCTGCTAGTGACGTGCCCACTCGATCTTACCGTTCGCCTCAACGAAGAGTTACTGATACAAGGAATGAGTCTAATACAAGCAATAGGTCGAACACGACAATACAACGGCAGCGCAGTAATCAGCGTTCTACCGGTGACATCTCGACGAGAACTTACCGCTCAACTCAGCAAATCCTAAAACGTAAACGGTTAGGTGCAGTTGAAAGAGAATCCCGATCTAACGTGCGATCTCGCAATGCGCAACCCCGCACCTACCAGTATGATCGCTTCCGATTTTCTCCAAAGGACAAGCGTTCATCGGATAGTGAAGTCTCAACCCGATCCAACGCGGAACGACGGCTGCGCCTGTACAACCGAACGCAGTCTTCGTCGAGAAGTCGGTTGAGTACACCACCTTCGCGTAGCCGATCTTCAAGCGTCAAAAAACAGACAGAAACGCGTACCCGATCCACACAATCAAGATCTCGTTCATCTACTTCCACTGCTCCACGTGTCCAAAGACCAACAACTCAGCAGACAACTTCAAGTTCAAGCAGTAAAGATGACGACGATGACAAACGGGAGCGTACCCGCAGTACGACAAGAACCCAAACACGCAGTCGAAGAAAATAGATCTAACTTGCAACTAAAATAGGACAGTTGAGGAGGAATTTCTGCCTTAACTGTCTTTTTTTTTATTGACAAGGCTTTTGGGTTCTGCTATTATACGACTTCAGGGAGAGGTAAAGGAATTTGACCGGATCTCTAGTGAAGCTATCTAGTCTGACACTTTTGATTCCCGTTTTATGCTTATTTTCACGGGTTCAAATTAGTGTCGCGCAGCCAAACGAAGACCTGCGCCTTGTGTCGCCAATAGGGGCTATAGGTCGTTCTGCGGTTCTGCCCGGTTGGGGACAGTTTTACGCGCATAAACGTTTGTTAGGTGCCACCTCCTTTGTGGGAACAAGTGGTCTCCTTATCGGTGCGTTAATTACCCACCAATCCTTCCTAAATGTTTACAACAATGAGTATGTTCCAGTTGCCTTAATTAATGATAAGTCTCCAGAAGCGCTCTTTCAATACAATCGAGCGAATCAACGCTTTAAATTACGACAGTTTTTCCTCTTCGCAGCAGCAGGGGTATGGGCGTATAGCTTAATTGATTCCTATGTTGGAGCGAATTTGTACAATGCGGAGGCAAAAGCGAACCAACTCATTGAGGACATGAAACAGATTGGAGAATTGGACGTACAACTTGAGGTGACTCCAACACAACTTCAACTGGGTATTGTCAAATTCTTTTGAAAAGTCGAGCGAACACATCTGGCCCTTATGGAGGAAGTTTAGCCATGTTAAAAGTATCTGCCAAAATCATTGGGCTACTGCTCGTTTTTAGTTTGCTTACAAGTTGTGGGGATGTAAGTAGTGTGACCAAAGTCCAGTCAAAAGAGCTTGTTTTAATTAACCAAGTTCTGAAAAGCTGGCGCGAAGGATATCAGAGTGAAGACCTTGATATGTATATGAGCGCGTTCTGGGAAGACGGATTTCTTTACGTCTCAGATATGGGCACAATGGATGATAAAACAGATGATGTTATATTTGATGATATCCGCGACGAAAGAGATTCCGCAAAGCGCGTTTTTGACAGATTCCAAGATATTGAGATTGAGTTGTCTGAACCGCCTGAGATACAACTAAATACAGATCGGACACGAGCCGAAGTCAGAAACCATTATCGGATCCAAGGGTTTGTCGCTGATGGCGATTCCCTCGAAGGGGGATATACGGGATGGTTCGCAGAAGGGAATAATATTTTCACCTTCGAGTTAAGAAAAAGTGAGGGCTCCGATAAGCAAGAATGGCGTATTACTGAATGGAAGGATGAGGCGTTTAGCGAGGAGCAGATTAGAGCCGCCAATAACATCCAGTGATTTTTCGATGCACCACGCGAAGGTTTCCTTTTCAGTGAACCTTTCCTATCATTTTATTATGTCCATCTAGTGCTAACTGTGATGTAGAACCTACCCCTCTTGTAAGGACGATGGTCCCATCAACTCACGCCAAAGGTTTATAGGCGTGACTTTTTAACTGCCTGAGTTTTTACAAATCTTCAGTTCTGCAATTTGCGGTTACCAGAATTTATGTGGTTTCGACCTCAATGCTTATCCAACCAGTATTTAACCTGCCTCTATTTTTTGCCAGCCTATTTCGATATCCTCTGTCCGGTAATGTTGCCCACAACCCAAAGGGAACAGTTGCTCAACATCTGGAAATGATTCGTCCTTTAACTGAATTCCAGTTGTGCTTCCTAAAAACTGTCCAAAAATAAGGAAGATTCGTCTCGATGTGAAGGGTTCTGTCCGTTTTTGACGCCTCTGTTGGTACATCATAATTAATTTAAGAAAAAACACTTGACAGAAAATTGCAGAAGTGTTATCTTAGGAATTACTTTTTTTCAAAGCAGAGTTTTATTGGCAAAAAAAGTATAAATTGCAAAAAGATTAGACCTGAATTTTTGCGTTTCTGTGGTGGCAAGAAGGAAGGGAACCGCGAGTGGCTTCTAAGCCAAGTATGTGGATCAGCCGGATCACTGAATGAGCGATGGCTCAACCTCAATCAGTATCTAACTTTAGAATGTTAATTATTTATATACCAACTGTTTTCAGATACTTGTATCCCGATAGATTGGGCTGCAAGGATTAACCTGATGCCGCTGGAGTCCAACTCCAGCAGAGAAAATGTAAAAATTGCTTTTGCATCACATCTGGGTAACTAAATAGTTTTATATTGCTAATAAATCCTCACTAAAGGAGGTTGCGATATGTTCCATCACTGACGCAAGTTAAAATGGGAGAAGGGTTGATAAACGGTCACAAACTCCGAAACCGCGATTAATTCGATTCCCTGATTTTAGCTTGGTGTTTGGATAAACGTGATTATGGAGGTTTTATATCCTCACTTTTACGTCAAATGTAATTTATGATTTCCTCAAGGAGGCAAATGAAAGTAATGAAGTTTTTCAAACGATCACCTGATGTTCTTCTGATAATAGCAGGGCTAATCAGTTGTTTCGTACTTTATGGGTGCGGTGCGGCTAGCCTTGGCCCACAGGAACCGCTTTTACCAACGGTCGAAGGACAGGCAAATTTTTCTGACCGCTTCCAATTGGAAGAAGAACCGCAGTTCTTCTATGACCTGTTTGGTAGAGAGCTCCTCGAAGGTAACGAAGTGTATAATTACCGCGAGGTGAAAGAATTCGATCAAAACGGTGAACTGATTTTAGGTTGGACCGGCCAGCTTGATAGCGAACGATTTTCCGCCCAGTTGGACCGCCAAGTGTTAACCGAAGATAATTTCCGTGGCAGATTTACGCAATTCGTCATTGGGGACAATATGCGTATTAAGCCTCAAACCCTATTCCCTAACCGGTATGTCATCTACAAAACGGAATTTGATGGTTTCCGATGGGATCTCTCGTTCTCCCAAGAACGTCACCTTTTCACGTTGTTGAACTCGCGTATTTCTAACCCGGTGAAGTTGTCTGACGCAGCGGCGAACCTAGCACCAACATTGGGGCGTCGTAATGGGCTAAGCGATGATGTCGGTCTCCGCCATATTGAGAACGCACGCTTAATCGGATTTCGTGCACAAGGGTTGCTTGGTGATGTCTTCCGCGTAGGGCTCACCTATGTCAATCTCCACAAAGAACACCCAGAACGGGTTGAGAATCCGCTGTTTGGTGGAACGGTTGCCAATACACCTCCGGAGAGCATCGTTGTTATCTTCCGAGATGATTCGCCAGAAGATAATCATTATGGTGCATTAACACATGACCTTGAAGACGCAGGCCATGTAGCAAAGATCCAGGGTGGTGTCGGCGCTGCCGTTAAGGGCATGAAAGTACACGTTATCACGCAAGCGTTGTCCGGTTCTCCTGCTGATGGTCCAGACCGTCCGTTGGGCCCTGAGAGAATACAGACTATCCCCGTTTTTATTGACGACCTCGCTGCTGTAGAGGGCAGTGCGGAACCGATTGAAACTAGTGATGGATGGAAAATTGTCGAAGGGTTCAACAAGATGCAGTATACATTGGACCTGACTTCTGAAGAACTCCCCAATGGTCCCATCGATCCGCGCACAGTCAAATCCGTTGAGTTTGAGATGACGGTTGCTGGCGATTATAATATCGTTGTCATCGGATTTAGTGAAGCAAACAGATCAGACGACCCACTCGCGGCAGAATGGATCAAGACCGAAGATGGTCATATCGAATCACCATATCGTGACGTGCTTCAAGCTCCCGGTAACTATGGTCGGTCAGATCATTATACTCAGAATAGATCGAGTTTGAAACATCGGCCAGGCAGCTGGGAAAATGAAGGTGCAGCGCGTACGATTCGGTATCGTTACGGTGCGGCACGTGCTGGTGTGCTGTATGGTATCGATCTAGAGGGGACCCTCTTTAATACCTTTATCCGAGCGCACTATTCAATTAACGGAAAATTTAAGCAGTATCCAACTATTCCGAGAAACCAGATCGGTTTCAGTCGACTAAATCCTGAAATCGAAGGCGCTAACATCACCATAGATGAGGCAGAGCAGACCGACGATGGATTGCCTAACCCAACCTTTGGAGTTCCACTTGATGCTAACGGCATTCCCACATACTCTGAGGCAGAAGGGGAAAGGTTTGAAGCCAAGTTGAATGGTGATCCGAATGATGACGGAGAGATGGGGCGTGAAACTGCTTGGTTTATCAACCTCAAGCAGCGCTATGGCAAACTCTTCCTCGAGTTAACACGTTACCATATCGATCCAGGTTACACGACAACCTACTATAATTTCGGTGCCAACGATGCAAGAGATGCGACCTACTCTCTTGAACGAACGCCTGAATCCGGTGCAGAAGTCCTGCCCTTCGATGAGATCAATTATTCGCTCATTGAAGACGATGATGACGACGACGACTGGCCAGATAGCATCGACTTTGACGGTGTTCTACCGCAAGCCGATGACCGTGATCAGAACGGCATCCTCGATTTCCAAGAAGACTTCCTCATCTTTGAGGCAGATCCTCCGGTTTTTGAAGATCTCGTTGACGAAAATAACAATGGCGTTGTCGATTCACTGGAAGATGATTTTGAGCCGCAGTATGAATACGGTATCAACCGCGACGGATACCATATCACTGCTAGCTATGACTTACTCGATAACATGACCCTCAAATTGGGTTGGTTAAATGAGAATGAAATTTCCAGCCAGCGGAAAAATGATTCAAAATATCTCCATCTCCGCTACCAACGCGACGTTCCAGATTTCGGAACGGTGTTGTTCCAGAACCGCTTTGTCCGTGTCGATGATGATATTCCGGACTACTCGATTACCTTGCGTCCGGGCGAGTTAGATGCTACACAGGAATCTGATTTTCTCGATTTCTTCAAGACACGGGTCAATGTGACAAGCCTTCAGTTCCTCTACAGTGCGATTCCCAACTTAACGCTTGAAACCAAGTTCTTGGTTGACTGGCGGAAGCAGTTGGGACTCGATGAAGAAGATGCCGTTGCGCTTGATGTCTTCCACCCTGAAGAAACGGCAGACGATAGGATAGATGATCAGGTTGATTTCATGGTCCCTGATGAGCAGGTACGTGCCGATGGAGACCGGAAGTCATTCCCGTTCTATCCAGATCACGGGATGAACCCACTGGATCCAGAGGACCTTGGTCTGATCTATGATCCAGAAAACTGGATACCACGCCGTTACCAAGAAAAGACCGTTCGGAATCAGATTACCATTCTCAGAGCCAAGTATGAAATCCCATTGGGCGATCTGCCCGGGGTGGACAGAATTGGTGAAGATTTAACTCTGACACCGATGGCAAAGTATATCTGGACACGAGCATTTGATCATACGCATGCTGATATTCAAAGCGGTGTGTATATCAACCCGCTGGATCCAACAAAATTTGTGCCAGATGATCCCGAGGTCATTGAGTATCTGCGATTTAACAAACGTAGCCGTGAAGATGTTCTTGGTGTTCGTTTGGATTATCAGTTTACTCAAAGAATGAATATCCTCGGCGGTTTTCAATATCGCAAGTTCACCAACCGCGATCAAGGTATCAAAGACTATTTAGCGACGCCAGCGTTTGAAGAGGCTGATATTCCAATCCTCTTCCGTCCAGACCTGCGTACCCGTATCTTTGAAGTCCAATCAATCAGTCGCGGTGAATGGCAAGGTTTCAATATCGTCATTCTCGCTGGTTTCAGAAGAACCACCATCTTGCTTGACCATACGACGAGTAATACAACCTTCGTACGAGCGATGATGGGATTCTAACAATCTCCGAAAGTGCCAAGCAGTTTTGTGCTTGGCACTTTTTCAATCTTACCGCAACTTTCAAAAAACAGAAGTGTTTATAGGTTAAGGGCAGGGCATTGTCCTTTGGAATAGCGGGTATAAGACGGACGACGGTTCGCAACCCGTGTTGATACCACAATTAGCCATCCTCGTGGACAGGGACTCTTAGGGTGGTAGAGTATGTCAAAAAGCCAAGACTACGCATTGTATAAAAGTTTAGTCGTCCGATATGAGGTGATTGAGGCGACTTGAAATTGAGGGTAATAGTAGACGCCCTCTAAATTTTACTCCACCTTCAAACTCCAATAGGGGGAATACATGAAACACCTGAGTTTAACCTTAATCCTAGCTAGCATGTTGATTGTTTACGGTGCCGTTGCGATCGCTCAAGATGCGACAACCGGCACGGTTCGTGGTAATGTTGTAGATACCACAACGGCACAAACGCCGATTAGTGGGGTTAGAGTTGTTGTCGTCGGTACCGATGGTACGGAACATGAAACCACAACGGATGATGTCGGTGAATATAGCAAGTCAGGCTTGCCGCCAGATATGGCGACCGAACTGGTAAACCGGTCACCGTCGTTGCTGGAGGCGACCACTATGTGCCGCTGAAAATGACCAAAAAAGATACGATTGTCACTTTCTTCGCTAAATTTGGTATTGTCTTCTGGCCACTTCTCCTCTGTTCTGTCGCTGCGCTGACGTTTATTATTGAACGTCTCTTTACCTTCATAAGAAGCCGTTCCAAGCTCGGTACAGAGCAGTTCATGGCAAGCATCACTGATTCTTTGCGTAATGATAATATCATGGAAGCGGTCTCAACCTGTGAAGAAGCAGGTGGACCACTTGCAAACGTTCTGAAAGCAGGTCTGTTGAGATACAGTCAAGCCCAGATCGAAGAGCAGGAGATTACAAAGGAAGAGGTACAGGAATCCATTCAAGAAGCGGGACTCCTTGAGATTCCAGAGCTTGAGCGAAACATTCCTGTTATTAGCACGGTCGCAGTTATTTCGCCGTTGTTTGGTCTCCTCGGTACGGTTATGGGTATGATTAACGCATTTACCACAATTGCACTGGAAGGTACTGGTGACCCGCAGGCACTCGCCGGGGGTATTTCCCAGGCGCTGCTGACCACCGCTGGTGGTTTAACCATTGCTATTCCGTGTCTTATTTTCTCCCAGGTCTTTGAGAGTTGGGTCAACAAATTCGTGCTTGAGATTGAGCAGGTTTCGACAGAAATCGTGAATCAACTGATTCTCGGTCAATCAGGTGCGTAAATTTCAATGTTCTCCTGTCACCCTATGGGCAACCCCTTTAGGGTGGCAGGAAGACTTACCTTTTAGATCAGGAGGTAATCGAAAATGGCAAGTACGCAAGCACCTAGCGGTATGACCAAAATGGCGGCTAGGGAACGGAGATCGGCTAAGCTCGATATGGCCCCGATGATTGACTGTGTGTTCCTGCTTCTGATTTTCTTTATGGTTTCGACCAGTTTTGCACCGATGCCTGGCATTCGCGTTCAATTACCGCCTCCAGGTAAACCGAATCCCAATAAACCCAAGGGACTCATTGTGAGGATTGCGAACCCTGAAGGTGCTCAGAAGTATGGAACAATGATCTTGAATGACGAGATTGTTAACATCAATCAGATGTTTACCGAGTTCATTCATGCGCCCGAAGAGATCAAGAATATGGTAATCATTCAGTCCGAACGGGACGTCATGCATGAGCAGATTATTAACGTGATGGATATTGCAAAGCAAGCAGGTATAGACAAAATCGGCTTTGCAGTGGTAGCAAGGGAATAACAAAGGAGGATACTATGGCTGTGCAGATGCGAACAGGGACGGAAAAGGAACGCGGTCAAGCCTTGATGATGGAACCAATGATCGATTGCGTGTTCCTACTGCTGATCTTCTTTATGGTTTCAGCGATTATGCGTGTCCCTCCGCCGTTTACTATAACGCTACCGGAGTCAGCGACAAAGCACGACTTTCCGCGCAAGAAATTCAATCTCTTTATCAGTGCAGATGGCAGGATCTCATTTGATGATTTGGAGATGCTAACACTAGATCATATGGAAATGTATCTGTCATCAAAAGAGTCTCAAATTACGACACTCATCATTAAAGCCGACAGACTTGCCAAACATGGCAGAGTTATCGATGTCATGGAACGTGCGAAACGTCGATTTAGTAAAACGGAGGGGCAAGAAATCGCTTTGATGGTCGCAGAGGAAAGTTACGGGCAATAACTACACGATATCTGAAAGCAGCTGGTACGCTGCTTTTTTA
>JAGWBT010000128.1:4417-13401 GCA_021295755.1 Candidatus Poribacteria bacterium | reverse complement strand
TCCGTAACCGCTGAAACAAAGAGCAACGGGACATAGAATAGCTGTGGCATTTGGCGTCGAATTGAGTCGACGAACTTATTAAATGTGGAATTATCTTTCGCGATTAAGTCCCATTTGTTGACCGCTAAGATGCACGGCTTGCCCTGTCTAGCGATGTAACTGCCAATGGTTTTATCTTGATGCGCAATTTCGCGGGTAGCATCAACGACGAGCCATGAAATATCGCTTTTGCGAATGCTACGGATGGCACGTTGGACGGTCCATTGTTCTAGCTGGCTGTTGATGGTAGATTTCCTACGCATCCCTGCGGTGTCAATTAACTCAAACGGCACGGCGTCATGGGTAAAACTGATATTTACGGCGTCGCGTGTCGTACCGGGACGATCATCGACAATCATCCGATCCTCGCCGAGAATTGCATTGATGAGAGACGATTTGCCTGCGTTTGGGCGACCAACGATAGCAATTTTAATCGGTTCCGTAACTGCATCGGACTTTTCAGTCTCTGCTTCCGGCATGGCGAACACAACTTCATCAAGCAGAATATTAATCCCCATATTCTGGGCGCACGAGGTAAAGAAGGGTTCACCGAGCGCAAGCTGGTAAAATTCCGTCCCCTCGGTCTCCAACCGAGCGTTATCCGCTTTATTGACGACGACAAAAATCTCTTTATCCGTTTTTCTCAGCATGTTCGCAATCAGCAGATCTTGCGGCATAATTCCTGTCTGTGCGTCAACGACAAACAGGATAACCGTCGCTTCCTCCAAAGCCACTTCGACCTGCCACTGTACACTGTTAATAAGGGGATCCTCCGGATCGAGATCTAGACCACCGGTATCCACAATAGTAAAATAACCATCCCCCCACTCGACATCGGCGTAAATCCGGTCCCGTGTTACACCCGGCTGATCGTGGACGACAGCAATTCGCTCTTTCGCAATCAGATTGAAGATGGACGATTTCCCCACGTTGGGTCTTCCAACGATTGCTACGATTGGGTGTGTCATGCGTTATCCTCCCTTCCCTTAATGGATAAAACCACTCCGTCGTAAATCTTGCAAAATGAACTGTTCAATGGGGGTTTGCTGATTCATACGAATATAAGTCACGCCGCGATTCAGGCAATAGCGTTTCAAAGTTTCACAAAAAGCGTTCAATCGCTCGGTGTAACTCGCGAGTGCCCCCTCATTGACGGTGATTTCTTTAGCCTGTCCCGTTTCTGCATCCGCTAACTGCAACTCGCCCGAAAGTTGTGGGTGCATTTCTTCATCACTGAGGAGATGAATAAGCGTTAAGTCGAAACTTCGGGATAGGAGTCCTTTAACGGCTGTCTCATAACCGTCCATATCCCAAAAATCAGAGATGATAATTCCAACACCGGGTCCCTTTATTTCGGTAAAGAAGCGTTGCAAGCACGTTGTCAGATGTGTTTCTCCACCGCCGTCAATTCCCTCAATGGCTTGTGACAGTTTAGGAAACTGTGCTTTTCCGTACATGGAGGATACAATAGGAATCAGTTGATCTGAGAATGTATAGACAGAGACGCGATCAAAACTGATTAAACCGATATAACTCACTGCCGCAGCAACCCATTTGGCGCACTCCAGTTTCGTAGGCTGTCCGAAATCCATTGAGGTGCTGTTATCGATTAGGATGAAGATTGGAAGGTCCTCTTCCGCATTGAACAGTTTAAGAAAGAGTCGATCTAATCGGGCATAGACATTCCAGTCGATATGGCGCAAATCATCACCAAGTTCGTAGGTACGATAATCTGCGAATTCAACGCTCGCGCCCCGGTTGAGGCTGCGCCGTTCCCCTTTGAACTTTCCCCGAGATACAACCTCGGAACGGATTTGGAGGCGAGTAATTTGTTTGAGAAATTTTGCGTCTAAAAGGGGCATTGGTTGTCCACCTCCAAACGAATCAAAAGACCAACTCAGGTTGTCATTAATTATTGCAACGGCGTACTATTTTACCAGACCGTTGCTTAAACTGCCAGACAAATGTCTTGAGCATAAAAGATTTCCCTTGTCCTATCACACTTTCTGCCATACCCAAGTCGTTTGATGGGTGCTGCGATAATGGGTTTTCCCGCTCTATCAATCTGAATTTTGACTTGCAACTGCCCATAAAATGTGGTATATTTTCCAAACCTTTTTGCAGCAAGTCCGAAAAAAGACGGGTGTAACATGGCCCGGTTAATGTACTCCGATCAAAAATATCCGGAAGGGTGGGGAGGTAAATCCTTTGCCACCTTATTTTTTCGCCTTTTGTATGCGCCCGTAGCTCAGTTGGATAGAGCACCTGACTTCTAATCAGGTGGTCGCAGGTTCGAATCCTGCCGGGCGTGCCAACCCTTTTATGGTGGATGTAGCTCAGTCGGTAGAGCGCTTGACTGTGGATCAAGTGGTCGTGGGTTCAAATCCCATCATCCACCCTTTTTTCGGGGCGTAGCGCAGCCCGGTTAGCGCGTCTGCTTTGGGAGCAGAAGGTCGGAGGTTCGAATCCTCTCGCCCCGATTTAGTACAAAGATGTCGTCGTTTTTCGGAGGTGGGTGATTGTAGTCCGATTCTCACGCGCCGAAATGAAGTTAACACCATGCGTCCGTAGTTCAATTGGATAGAGCAATAGACTTCGGATCTATAAGTTGGGGGTTCGAGTCCCTCCGGGCGCGCTTTTCTTCTGCGCCGTTAGCTCAACCAGGCAGAGCATCTGACTCTTAATCAGGCGGTTGAAGGTTCGATTCCTTCACGGCGCACTATTTTGACGTGGGCGGGTGTTGGAACCGGTAGACAAGCTAGATTTAGGATCTAGTGGGGTTATCCCCCGTGAGGGTTCAAATCCCTCCTCGCCCACCAAACGCCTTTTTTGATATAATGTGGAGGTCTACTTGAAGGTTGAAGTTGAAAAGCTGGGAAACAGTCAGGTACGTTTAAGCATCGAAATTTCCGCTGAAGAAGTGAGCCAAGAGCTTGAGCACAATTGCCAGGCTTTACGGTCCAAGGTATCAGTCCCCGGCTTTCGCAAAGGAAAAGTTCCCCTCAGTATTCTTAAATCACGATTTGCAGAGCACCTCAAAGCCGAAGCCATCCAAAATCTCGTCCCACCCGCCTATGAACAGGCTTTGATTTCTGAACGGCTGATTCCCCTAGGCAACCTTGAGCTCTCGCCGCCCATGCACCGGATGGAACTTAGGGCTGGGCAGCCACTTGTTTTTGAAGCAACGCTTGATGTCAAGCCTGATTTTGTCCTCCCGGAGTATGAAGATTTAACCATCGATAAATCGCCGCCAAATGTCCCCCGTGAGGAAGTGGATGAGTATATTCAGCGGTTACAGGAACAGTTCGCGACCTACCTCCCGCTTGAAGTAGACCGTGCTGTCGAGGAAAGCGACTCCGTTCGGATTGACTGGGAGTGCCTTGTCGATGGCGCGCCAATTACCGATGGGAGCAAACAGGATGCGGATATTGACATTGGCAAGGGAATGCTGCTGCCAGTAGTTGAGGCTGAGGTCATTGGTATGCGCGTGGAGGAGACCCGACAAGTTGAAATGGACTTCGATGATGATCACGACAATCCTGAACTTGCTGGTAAACATGCCGTGTTTAACGTCACGCTCCGAGCAATCACAGAGAAACAGCTACCGTCCCTTGATGATGAGTTCGCAAAGGATCTGGAATACGAAAACTACGAACAACTGAGGGGCGCAATTTGGAATAATCTTGTCGAGGAGCAGAAGGCAATCCACAATCATCGTCAGCGAGAGGACATCCTTCAACAGCTAATCGAAAAAACGGCGATTGATATTCCTGAATCTATTGTTGATCAGCATGTGCATCAAACGGTTCAAAACATTCTCCAACGATTAAGGCAAGAGGGACAAACTCCTGAGCAAGCGGGAATAGATATGGAAAAGTTGCCGACGGAATTGCGCGAGGATGCAATCAAGCAAACGAAGCAGGCGTGGATGTTTGATGTCATTGCCGAGCGTGAAAATATTAGAGTCACGGACGATGAGTTGGATGTAGAAATTCGGCGTATCGCCGAACAGCAAAATCGCGACCCTCAAAAATATGCGAGTTTGTTGAGGGAGAGCAATCGTTTGGAGGAGTTTCGCGACACGCTGCGGAATGATAAGGTTTACCGTCTTCTGATTCAACGTTCTTCTGCCAAACAGTCTCTGATTATTTGATAATAAAAAAGCATCCTGTCAGGGTTTGAGGAGAAATTTTAGCATGAATCTTGTTCCGATTGTTGTGGAACAAACGAGTCGCGGCGAGCGCTCTTACGATATTTACTCGCGACTGCTGAGAGATCGAATCATTATAGTTGGTTCGGTAATTGATGATAATGTCGCGAACAGTGTCACGGCTCAGATGCTCTTTTTAGAGAGTGATAATCCTGATGCGGATATCGTGCTTTACGTAAACACTCCGGGTGGCGGTATAGAGGCCGGGTTAGCAATCTATGACACAATGCAGTATATCAGACCTGATGTACAAACGTGGTGCGTCGGGCGAGCCTACAGCATGGGTGCGGTCTTGCTTGCCGGTGGCACAAGTGGAAAACGGTATGCCTTGCCACACTCCAAGACCCTCATTCATCAACCTCTTACCAGTGGTATTAGCGGTCAGGCGTCTGATATTGATATCCATGCGAGGGAGATTCTACGAGAGCGCGAAAGGCTATACGCCATCTTAGCAGAGCACACGGGACAATCGCCGGATAAAATTGAGACGGATGCAGACCGCGATTTTTATATGACAGCCCAAGAGGCTCTCGAATACGGTATTATTGATTCAGTTGCTTCCCGTCGGTCTGCTGAAGAAGTTGGGCGTGATGCCTAATGTGTATCGATATCAAACGATTTATACATGCCTAAAGCGATATTGTAGTCGTTAGTGAATAAATTGGGAGATTTTTATGCAGGACATTATTGATGCCCAGCGCTGCTCCTTTTGCGATAAGAGCCAAGAGGAAGTGCGCAAACTCATTGCAAGCCCTATTGGATCTGGTGTCTACGTTTGTGATGAGTGTGTTGAACTATGCAATGACATCTTAGCTGATCTGTATGGGGTAGAAGAGGAGGAAGAATACACTGAAATTTCAGATTCCTTATCTCTCCCGCATCCTTCTGAAATTAAGGCACAGCTTGATAAATATGTAATTGGTCAGGATGATGCAAAGAAAATTCTTGCCGTTGCTGTATACAATCATTACAAAAAACTACATTTTCATACAGAGTCAGATGTTGAGTTAGAAAAAAGTAATATTCTGTTGATTGGTCCCACAGGGACAGGCAAAACCCTTCTAGCAGAAACCTTAGCACGAATTCTAAATGTTCCTTTCGCTATCACCGATGCAACGACACTGACGGAAGCCGGATATGTGGGTGAAGATGTTGAAAATATAATCCTAAAGCTGGTACAAGCTGCAGACGGTGATATCACACGTGCAGAGCAAGGAATTATTTATATTGACGAGATTGACAAGATCAGTCGTAAATCCGAAAACCCCTCGATTACGAGAGATGTTTCGGGAGAAGGTGTTCAGCAAGCGTTGTTGAAAATCTTGGAAGGAAAAACAGCGAATGTTCCCCCGCAGGGAGGTCGAAAACACCCGCATCAAGAATTAATTGAGGTGGATACTTCAAAGGTTTTGTTTATATGCGGTGGTACATTTGTGGGACTTGATAAAATTATCGAACAGCGAACGGGACACCAAGGGTTAGGGTTTGGATCCGCAGTTCAAGCGAAGAGCGAAAGAAAGATCCACGAAACACTCTCACAGGTTGCTCCAAAGGATTTAATTCAGTACGGCTTCATCCCGGAATTCGTCGGACGCCTACCTGTTGCTGCGGTGCTGCATGATCTTGACGAATCGGCTTTAACCCAGATTTTGACCGAACCTCAAAATGCCCTTATAAAACAATACACCCAACTGCTTCATTATGATAAGGTGTCTCTGCATGTTGCGGAAGATGCAATCAAAGTTATTGCCCAAGAAGCCATAAGGCGTGAAACAGGCGCAAGAGGATTAAGGGCAATCTTGGAAAACCTGATGCTAGATATCATGTATGAAATACCATCTTCTCCTAAACTGGTCAAAGAATGTATTATCACGGCGGAGGCTATTTTAGAAAATAAACCGCCCGTACTAGTTTATGAGGACGAACAAGAAGCTTTAACTGCTTAGCAAAGTAATAAATGAGCGAATTACGTATGACGCATTACGTTCTACGTTCAAGGAGTTCATTATGAGCCAAGATTCGACCAAAGACCGTCAGACTGACGAACAAGATGATCAGACTGATGAGGTTGTTGTACTTCCGGTGATTCCTACCCCCGGAAAGGTTTTCTTTCCTCGTATAAGTACCCCTTTAAATGTCATTCGCAAGATGGGAGTCCGGGCGACAAAATATGCCGTGCAAGCAAATCAGGATGTACTGTTGCTCAATCAAAAAGACAAAGACGAGGAAAACCCGGGCCCCGATGGCTTTCATCGTGTTGGTACAGCTACAAGCATTGCAGATTCTTATGATCCACGCGATGGTAGCATTCGGATTGCCATTGAAGGCTATAGCCGTGCAATCGTGCTACGCTGCTTTGAAACGGATGGGTTTCTACAAGCGGAGGTAAAAATTGTTCACGAGGAATTGGAACAATCAAACCAAGCAAAATCGTTGATGGAAACAGCGATAGCGGCCTTTGAGGAGTATATCAAAGGAAATCGCCAAACGCCTGAAGAAGCGATGATGGTTGTCCAGAAAGAGGTTGAGCCGGGTCATCTTGCAGATTCAATTGCCAGCTTCACCAGTATGGAGGCGGATCGGCTGCAAGGGGTATTGGACGAGATTAACCCGATTAAGCGACTTCAGATTGTTGTCGAACTGCTTCAGGAAGATCTGGAGCTTTTCAAATTGGACGATAAAATCAATACGCAGGTGCGTAAGTCCGTTGAGCGGACGCATCGGGAGTTCTACCTTCAGGAAAAGATGAAAGCCATCCAAAAGGAACTTGGTCGAGGGGATGAACAGGGAGACATTGATGAACTGCGGGAGCAGATTGAAACAGCGGGTATGACCGAGGAAGCGCAAGAAAAAGCGTTGAAAGAACTTGACCGATTACAGCAGATGCCGCCGATGTCTGCAGAATCGGGGGTCATCCGTACCTATATCGACTGGCTTATCGCTTTGCCTTGGGACAAACAGACGGAAAGCGAAATCGACCTAGAGGGTGCGGAGAAAATACTAGAGGAGGACCACTATGGGCTCGAAAAGCCGAAGGAACGCATCCTTGAATACCTTGCCGTACTCCAGTTGGTCAAGAAACTCAAGGGCCCCATTCTCTGTTTTGTCGGTCCCCCTGGCGTCGGAAAAACCTCATTGGGTCAGTCAATTGCTAGAGCAACCGGGCGAAACTTCGTCCGTATGTCCTTGGGAGGTGTTCGGGACGAAGCCGAAATCCGTGGGCATCGCCGGACTTACATCGGATCTTTGCCGGGCCGAATTCTTCAAGGGCTTCGGGATGCAAAATCGAGAAACCCACTTTTCCTCCTAGACGAAATCGACAAGATGAGTATGGACTTCCGGGGCGATCCGGCGTCGGCGCTGCTTGAAGTGCTTGACCCAGAGCAGAATGGGACATTTCGTGACCACTACTTAGATGTAGCGTTCGATCTCTCGGAGATTATGTTTATAACTACCGCAAATACACGGGAGCCAATCCCACCTGCGCTGGAAGACCGCATGGAGATTATCGAACTCCCCGGCTACACAGAATATGAAAAGCACAAAATCGCCAACCTATTCTTGATACCCAAGCAGATCGAAGCCCACGGGCTCAAGGAGGCGAATCTCAAATTCCCGGACGATACAATCTTTGACATCATTCACCGGTATACACGTGAAGCGGGTGTCCGAAACCTAGAACGTGAAATTACCAGTATCTGCCGCAAAGTCGCTAAGGAGGTTGTAAAAAGCGGCGACAAGGCGGTCAAAATTGAGGTCGGTGTCGAGGATTTGACAGAATATCTCGGTCCTCCGAAATTTGCACAGGGAAAAGCGGAAAAAGAGGATGAGGTCGGTGTTGCGACGGGCTTAGTTGTTTCACAGGCTGGTGGCGATGTCGTTCCTATTGAAGTTGCGACAATGGTTGGGGATGGTAAACTGAGCATGACAGGCAGACTTCAGGAAATTATGCGTGAATCTGTGCAGACGGCGCTCGGTTACATCCGCTCTCAAGCGGAATCGCTTGAGGTGCCATCTGATTTTGAGTTTAATAAGCAGGATATCCACATCCATGTGCCTGAAGGCGCGATTCCCGTAGAGGGACCTTCGGCGGGCATTACGCTCGCTACTGCGATGATTTCTGCGATGACGGGGCAGCGGGTCCGTAAGGATATTGCAATGACCGGTGAGATCACCTTGCGTGGGCATGTCCTTCCGATCGGTGGACTGAAAGAAAAGGTGCTCGCAGCGCACCGCAATAGCATCAAGAACGTTATTATCCCGGAAGAGAACGATAAGGATATCCCTGATATTCCTGAAGAAATTCGGGATGCCCTGCATTTTCACAAGGTCAGTGATATGAGTGAAGTGCTGGATCTCGCTCTAAAGAAGTCCGATTCGTCTGATGATGTCACCCAAGAGGGTGATGATATGGCTGAAGTAACCCGATGCGCCTCGACAAATTCCTACAGGTGAGCCGCCTCATTAAGCGTCGTACCGTTGCCAACTCAATTTGTAGCCGTGGGCGGGTGCTGGTCAACGGACACCCAGCGAAGGCTGGCAAAGAACTGTCTGTTGGCGATATATTGTCCATTGATTTTAGGGAAGAAGAGCCCGCCGTGTATGAAGTGCTGGAGGTCCCTTCTGGCAATGTGCCGAGAGGGAAAGCCTCAACCCTCTACCGGCGAATCAATGGATCAGAAGATAGTGAGTAGATTCTCAGACCCCGGTCGAAGATCGGGGTCTATTTTTTTGT
>JAGWBT010000128.1:523-4349 GCA_021295755.1 Candidatus Poribacteria bacterium | reverse complement strand
AGCGGCAGCGGCGGGTTTTCAGCGGCGATGGCAGCTAAAGCTGAAGGATTGAAGAACATTCTCTTGGTAGAGAAACGTCGCGTCGGGTACAGCTTATGCACGAACGAGGGCTGCATGCCATCTAAAACCCTGCTCGCTTCCGCGAGTGTGAAGCGCACCTTTGAAGAGAGTCCCAATTTCGGTATCACAGCCAGCGACCTACAGGTCAATTGGTCAACCGTGCAGAAACGTGTCCGAACCTTAGTGGAAGATGATTTTTTCTCTGCACGTAGGGAGGCGATCCTCAACGCATCGGTTGATATCGTAGAGGGTAGCGCGAGTTTCATCGACCCGCATACCATTCAGGTTGGCGATAACCGCTACACTGGAGAAAAAATCGTTATTGCTACAGGATCTACAGTTGACGTGCCCCCCTTGCTTGGCTTAAAAGAGACGGGATACATCACTAGTGATGAGGCACTCTATCTGGAACATCTCCCCAGCTCCTTGATTGTCATCGGAAGCGGATATATCGCTCTGGAGTTGGGATATCTTTTCCACAAGGTGGGGGTCGAAATTACCATGTTAGTTCGCAGCCCACGGGTTTTGAGACGCCTTGACCCGGATATTGGCTTTGAATTACAGGACCTGCTTCGGCGGGAAGGGATGAATATCCTGACCGAGACCAGCCTCAAATCGTTCGCACGCACGGAGAAGGGTAAGGAGGTACACTTCGTGCAGGGGGGTGAGGAGAAGGTGGTCTGTGCGGAAGAAATTATGGTAAATACGGGTCGCCGTCCCACGATAGATGATTTAGGCTTAGAAAAAACAGGCTTACTTCTCGGCGAAAAGGGTGAGATTAAGGTCAACGACTATATGCAGACCAATGTTCCACACATCTATGCAGTAGGGGATGTGACAGGCAAAGCGGCACTGGTTTATGCCGCTACGATGGAAGGGAAAGTTGCAGGGTTACACGCCTCCGGAAAGCGCGGCGTCAAAATGAACTACGACTTAGTCTCGAACATCATTTTCTCTCATCCGGAGATTGGCACCGTGGGTCTTACCGAGGCGGAGGCAAAGGCACAGGGATTGGATGTCATAACCGTGAAAACGCCGATGGAAGATATTGGCAAAGCCGTAGCAATTGGCGAAATAGAGGGCTTCGTAAAGATGATTGCCGAGCGACCTTCAGGTCGCATCGTAGGTCTACATATTCTCGGACCCCATGCGACCGATATTATGCAGATTGCGCTGCCGCACCTCTATCACAACGACACAGTTTTTGACATTCTAAATATCCCGTATCCGCATCCAACCCTTGGGGAGGCACTCAGCTATCCCGCAGAAGATATAGCAGATGAGCTGACTGCCGCCTAAGATACTGAAGGCTACGAGCCAGATAGTTCCACAAAAAGCACCCACATCGGGCTGTTCCCAACCGTATATGTTTCCAAATGCTGGAGTTCACCGCTCTGTGAGTCAATCCGGTAGGTAGCGAGTTTTCCCGACCCCTGGCCGCCGGCAAACAGAAAGTTCTCTGTCAAATCAGCCTAAACCTTCTCAGCATTCAGGCGTTTGCGTTTGTATTACTCAAGAGGGCTTATCAAGCGGTGAAAACCAACGACCTTGACGAAATGAAATTGACGGATACTTAATACTCCCGGCACATTACAATTTGGAATGAGTTATGGAAATTCCTTTGCTTTATGACATCTGCATCATATTCGGCTTATCAATTGGTGTTCTACTCATCTGTCATAAGCTGAGTGTGCCTTCGATTGTTGGCTTTCTCTTGACAGGACTGATTGCAGGACCTCACGGATTGGGTCTGATTCAAGCAGACCGTGAAGTCGAAATTCTAGCGGAAATTGGTGTCATCTTGCTGCTGTTTGCTATCGGCATCGAGTTTTCATTAAAGAATCTACTTCGGATTAAGCAATCGGTATTGATGGGCGGGTCGCTACAAGTTGGATTGACACTTCTAGCGGCGTTTGCATTAGCGCGGCACTTCGGTCAGGCGACCAACGAATCGCTCTTCATCGGTTGTCTCGCCGCTGTCAGTAGCACGGCGATTGTGATGAAACTGCTACAAGAGCGCGATGAAACACGAACACCACATGGGGGCACAGCATTGGCAATCCTGATTTTTCAAGATATCGCCATTGTTCCGATGATGCTGATCACGCCAATCCTTGCTGGACATCCGGGAGACATAAGCAGAGCGCTCGTTTTACTGCTGGCAAAGGGCGTGGTGATGATTGGTGTGGTGTTTGTTGGTGCAAAGTACGTCGTGCCGCTGATTCTATCACAGGCACTTCGAACGCGCAGCCGCGAAGTTTTCCTGTTGAGCGTTCTCGCCATCTGCCTCGCTGTCGTCTGGCTAACATCGCGTTTCGGCGTGTCTTTGGCACTTGGTGCCTTCCTCGCAGGGCTAATCGTCTCCGAATCGGAGTCGAGCCACGACGCACTCGGTCACATCTCACCTTTTCGGGATGTGTTCACCAGTTTCTTCTTTGTGTCCGTTGGTATGCTACTCGACTTTCACGTGCTATTTCAAAAGCCATTGTTGATTGCGGGGCTGACAATCGGTGTTCTGGTTGCAAAAAGCATCATTGCAGGAGGGGTGACTTCGATGCTAGGATACCCACTACGCACGGCGATTCTGGCGGGACTCACACTCAGTCAGGTGGGGGAATTTGCGTTTATTCTTGCAAAATCGGGTATCGAACACGGCTTGCTCAGTGACGCAAATTACAAACTGTTTCTCGCTGTTTCGGTTGCAACGATGGCTGCAACGCCATTTATCATCTCGGCAGCACCTCATATCGCCCGTGGGATATTACGATTGCCGCTGCCAAGACGACTCGTGTCAGGGTTGAGAACCATCGCTTCAACGCAGGATGTCGAGCAGACGAACCATGTTATCATTATTGGTTTTGGGGTCAATGGCCGAAACGTCGCAAAAGCGGCGCGGGCGGCAGACATCCCGTATGTCATCGTCGAAATGAATCCTGAAACCGTCCGGACGGAACGAGCAAATGGTGAGCCGATTTTCTACGGCGATGCTATTCACGATACCGTGCTTCGCCATGCGAACATCAAAGCGGCGCGAGTTGTGGTGGTAGTGATTTCTGACGACGCCGCCTCGCGTCGAATTGTCGCAACCACCCATGCCTTGAATCCAACGGCACACATTATCGCCAGAACGCGCCATCTTGCTGAGGTGGAACCGCTATATCGTGTCGGGGCAAACGAAGTGATTCCAGAGGAGTTCGAGACCTCCGTCGAAATTTTCACGCGGGTGTTGATGGAGTACCTCATCCCTCACGATCAGATTGAACAGTTCATTGCGGAGGTGCGGGCTGATGGTTATAAGATATTCCGTACGCTGCCCAAGGACGCGCCGCCCGTTTCCGATCTGAATGTGCATTTTCCTGACCTTGAGATTTCGGTCCTATGGGTCGATCCGAAATCACCTTTTGTTGGAAAATCGCTGGCAGAAATCGCTTTACGAGGGACATACGAGGTGACGGTCTTGGCAGTCCGACGGCACGAACAGATTTTAACTAATCCGCATGGTGAACTACGGATTGAGTTCGATGACGAAGTTTATCTGCTCGGAAGTCCTGAGAAAATCGCTCAGGTCGCCGATCTGTTTGATAACCCTGAAAGTCAAAACCCAACACAAACAGATACGGAGGATGTTTCATAGAATTGAGGAACGAGAATCCCAAGTCCTTCTCGACCTTCTTCAGCTGGGCTACTAGCCGGGTAACTCCACAAAAAGTACCCACATCGGGCTGTTCCCAACTGTATATGTTTCCAAAGGTTGGAGTTCACCGCT
>JAGWBT010000128.1:0-470 GCA_021295755.1 Candidatus Poribacteria bacterium | reverse complement strand
CGTTGAATGCTCGCGGAGTTGGCTCCGTCGGCTGTCGTCCGATCGCGGTAAGTGCGCCTGTTGTGTCATCGGTCGCGAACCCGGCAATACTATCATGCCCCCGGTTTGAAACGTACACAAATTTGCCATTCGGTGTGATATGAATCTGCGCACAGGAGTTTTCCTCATCAAAATCATCCGGTAGCGTCGAGACAGTCTGAAAAGCGGACAAAGTGCCTGCTGACGAGTCAAAATTGTAGGCAGTTATGCTGCACCCCTGCTCATTTGAGGCATAGAGGACATCTATATCTGGATGAAAAACATAGTGGCGGGGTCCTTCCCCTTCCCCGGCAGCAAGCACAGGAACGGAGGTATTGGGGGTCAGCGCGCCGGTGCTTTCATCAAATTGGAACTGAAAAATTGCGTTGGATTCACCGACGTGAGGGAGAAAGGCGAACTTATTGGACGCATCGGTCATGACGCAATGCGCT